>NZ_JAPZBC010000001.1:3785000-4032500 GCF_027460265.1 Streptomyces sp. WMMC940 | reverse complement strand
TGCTGATGCCCAGTGCGGCGACCTGGCGGCCGTACGCCACGTTCATCCGGCGGTTGAGCCGGCCCAGGGCCGAGACGACCTTCTCCACCTGGGGGTCCAGGTCGCCGAACTCACGCTGGTAGGCCGCGATCTGCTCGTCGAGGCTCGGCTCCTGCGATGTCCCGGGGGCCGCACCGGCCGGGGACCCCTGCGCCGGTTCGCCGGCCTCTTCCGGTGACGGGTCGGCCGGTGCTGTCTCGGGTGCCTGCTCGGCCCGCGTCGGACGGCCGGGCCTCTGCTCGGGGGTGTCGGACATGCGCCTCACTATCCCATGCCGCTGGTTTGGCTTTAAGTCCTTCGATGTGTACTGTTGAGGTTCGAACTTTAGTTTCTAAGTCTTCAACTTTCAGTCCTCCGGACTGACCGACCGAGGCAGGTGAGTGTGACCAAGGCGATGGGCGCTGCGATGCGCCGGATCCAGGCGGGGAACGTGCTGAGCGCGTTCGGGCTCGGGTTCACCGTTCCGTACCTCTATGTGTATGTGGCGCAGGTGCGGGACCTGGGGGCGAGTACGGCGGGCGTCGTGCTCGCCGTCTTCGCCATGGCCGCGCTCGTGGTGCTTCCCTTCACCGGGCGGACCATCGACCGCCGCGGGCCGCTGCCCGTGCTCGTCGTGGCCGCGCTGCTGGCCTCGGGCGGGGCTCTGGCCATGGGCCTGGCCCACGGTGTCTACGCCACCGTGCTGTCCGCGGCGCTGCTGGGCGCTGGTACGGCCGTGATGCAGCCGGCGCTGGCGACGATGATCGTCTGGTGCTCGAGCCCGTCCACCCGCACGCGGGCCTTCGCCATGCAGTTCTTCCTGCAGAACCTGGGCCTGGGTATCGGTGGTCTGTTCGGCGGGCAGATCGTCGACAGGAGCCGGCCCGGCAGTTTCACGCTGCTGTTCTCGATCGAGGCCGCGATGTTCGTCGTCCTGGCCGTGATCGCCGCGACCGTGCGGATGCCGAAGTCGCCGTCGATCCCCGACGCGATGCCGGAGAACACCGAGGCCAAGGCCAAGGGCGGAATGCGGGCGCTGCTCGGGCACCGCGCCATGGTGCAGCTGTGCGTCCTCGGCTTCGTGCTCTTCTTCGCCTGCTACGGCCAGTTCGAGTCGGGCCTCGCGGCCTACGGCACCGAGGCCGCGGGGATCGACCCGGCGACGCTCGGTTACGCCCTGGCCGCCAATACCGCGGTGATCGTGCTCGCGCAGTTCCTCGTGCTGCGGTTCGTCGAGCGGCGCCGTCGGTCGCGTGTGATCGCCGCGGTCGGGCTGATCTGGGCCGTGGCCTGGCTCGTGGCCGGCTACGCGGGGCTCGGGCACGGCGGGCAGGCGATGGCGACGGCCGCCTTCGTCTCGACGTACGCGCTGTTCGGGCTCGGCGAGGCGATGCTCTCGCCGACGGTGGCCCCGCTCGTCGCGGATCTCGCACCGGAGTCGATGGTCGGTCAGTACAACTCAGCGTTCGCTCTGGTCAAGCAGCTGGCGCTGGCGGTCGGCCCGGCGGTGGGCGGTCCTGTGGGGGCCACGTTGCACGGTCCGTACATCGTGACGTTCGTCCTCTTCTCCCTGGGCATCAGCCTGTTGGCCCTGAAGCTGGGGCGGAACCTCACGGCCGTACAGGACCGGCCCTCGCTCGCGTCCGCGTCGCGGGTGGTCGCCCGGCACCGGCCCGAACGGGACAGGGTGGCGTCCGCCGCCTGACGGGCGGCGGACGGCGTCGGCGCTAACCGGGCGGATCGGGAAGGGCGAACTCGCACCACACCGCTTTGCCGCCGCCGGGAGTGCGGCGGCTCCCCCAGGACGAGGCGATCGTCGCGACGATGGAGATCCCGCGGCCCGCCTCGTCCTCCGTTTCGGCGCGGCGGCGGCGCGGAAGGTGATCGTCACCGTCCGTGACCTCGATGATCAGCCTGCGGTCGGTGCGCCGCAGTCGCAGCCGCATGGGCGGCGTGCCGTGCTGGAGCGAGTTCGCGACCAGCTCGCTCGCCGCGAGCACACCGAGGTCGCGCAGTTCCACGGGGAACCGCCACGACGCCAGCACGCCCGATGCGAACGCCCGTGCGCGGGGCGCGGCCTCCACACCGCCGAGCAGTTCGAGCGCGGCGTTGTGGAAGAGCTCCGCGTCCCCGCCCGAGCGGGTCGGGTGCTGCAGGACGAGGACCGCGACGTCGTCGTCATGGTCCGCGGTGACCCCCAGAGAGCGGATCAACCGGTCGCACACGACCTGGGGCGTGCCGGTCGCTCCGGCGAGCGCCCGCTCCAGCGCGGCGACACCGTCGTCGATGTCCTCACCGCGCCGTTCGACCAGTCCGTCCGTGTAGAGCACGGCGGTGGAGCCCGGCTGCAGCGGGATGGTGGCCGAGGAGTGCAGCCAGCCTCCGGTGCCGAGCGGCGGGCCGGTCGGCTCCTCGGCACGGTGGACCGTGCCGTCGGCGTCGCGCACGAGGATCGGCAGATGGCCCGCGGACGCGTACACCAGCCGGCCCTCGTTCGGGTCGTGCACCGCGTACACGCAGGTGGCGATCTGGCTGGGGTCGATCTCGGAGGCCAGTCCGTCGAGGAGCTGGAGCACCTCGTGCGGGGGCAGGTCGAGGCGGGCGTACGCGCGTACGGCGGTGCGCAGCTGGCCCATGACGGCGGCCGCTCGCACGCCGCGGCCCATGACGTCCCCGATGACGAGCGCGGTGCGGCCGGCGCCGAGCGTGATCACGTCGTACCAGTCGCCGCCGACCGCGGCGTCCGTGCCGCCCGGCCGGTAGTCGGCGGCGATGCGCAGGTCGTCCGGCTGTTCGAGCTCCTGAGGAAGCAGTGAGCGCTGCAGGGTGACGGCTGCCTCGCGGTGACGGCTCTCGCTGGCGCGCAGGCGTTCGGCGGCCTCGGCGTGGGCCGTGACGTCGGCGGCGAAGACGAGGACGCCCTTGACGAACTCGCCCTCCCGGTGCGGATCGGGGGCCTCGGCGGGCAGGCACGTGACCGTGTACGAACCACCGCCCCGGACCCGGCGGGACTTCACCGTGCGGGGCCTGCCGCTGCGCAGCACCTGGTCGAGCAGTGGGAGCAGTCCCAGTTCGGTCAGTTCGGGGCATGCCGCCGCGGCCGCGGCACCGGTGGTGCGGGGGCCGAACGCCGTCTCGTACGCCTCGTTGACGTACGAGACGCGGTGCTCGGGGCCGTGGACGAGGGCGACCAGCGCGGGCAGACCGTCGAGCAGCCCGCGGACGGGGAAGTGCTCGAGCGCCGGAACGGAGGATTCCGCCGACGGGTCCGGTGCGCCGTGCGGATCGGTGACGACGTCGGTGGCGTCGGGCTGCCGGTCCGGGCGCCGGTCGTACTCACCGCGGGCCGCGGGGACGGACCCGCGGTCCGTCCGCGCTGCGGCGCGACGCTGCGTACCGGGGAGCCGGGCGCTCCAACGCGTGAAGTTCACGGATTTTCAAGCCTCGTGGTGTCGTTGCTGTTGTCGTGCGCGGTTGCGCCCGTGTGTGTGACCGTGGCCGGTGGGGGTTCGGTTCCGGTTCCGGGGCCGCTCCTCATCGGAGCGGCCGAGTCTGCTGGTCTGGTGGCCGATCGGCGTGGAGGGGACGGCGCGCCCCGACACGTCACTCTGCGCTGGCCGCACGTCCACCTATCGTCACACGTCCAGTGTGGCCCACCGCACCGACAGCGGGGTCAGTCCTCCTCGGTTCCCGGTTCAGGAGCGTCCTGGCCCTTCCTCCCCCGTTCGTCGCCCGACACGGGGTCGGGCGGCGCCCCGGACGCGCCGGGACGGGTACCGGGCGCCCGGCCCCGCCTCCTCTCCCGGGCACTGATGGGCGGGTCCTCGTGGCGGCGCGCGAGCGGCCTGGACGGGACGCCGCCCGCGGCGAGTTCGAACTCGGCACGCGGGTGCTCCAGCGACCCGAGGGAGACGATCTCACGCTTGAACAGCCCGGACAGTGTCCACTCGGCGAGGATGCGGGCCTTCCGGTTGAAGGTGGGCATGCGGCTGAGATGGTACGCGCGGTGCATCAGCCAGGCCGGATAGCCCTTCAGCTTGCGGCCGTACACATGCGCCACGCCCTTGTGCAGCCCCAGCGACGCCACGGATCCGACGTACTTGTGGGCGTAGGTCTGCAAGGGCTGTCCCCGCAGCGAGGCGACGATGTTCTCGGCGAGCACCTTCGTCTGGCGGACCGCGTGCTGGGCGTTCGGCGCGCACTCCGTGCCGGGTTCCTTCGCGGTGACGTCGGGCACGGCGGCGGCGTCGCCCGCCGACCATGCGTGCTCGGCGCCCTCGACGGTGAGTTCGGCGGTGCACTTGAGGCGGCCGCGCTCGTTGAGCGGCAGGTCGGTGGCCACGAGGACGGGGGCGGGCCGGACACCCGCGGTCCACACGACCGTGCGGGTCGGCAGCCGGGACCCGTCGCTGAGAACGGCGACCCGGTTCTCGCAGGAGTCGAGGCGTGTGTCGAGCCGCACGTCGATGTTGCGGGCCCGCAACTCCCGGATGGCGTACTTCCCCATCTCCGCGCCGACCTCCGGCAGGATCCGGTCGCTCGCCTCGACGAGTACCCACTTCAGGTCCTCGGGCTTGATGTTGTGGTAGTAGCGGGTGGCGTAACGGGCCATGTCCTCGAGCTCGGCGAGGGCTTCGACGCCCGCGTAGCCGCCGCCCACGACGACGAAGGTGAGCGCCGCGTCGCGCAGGGCGGGCTCACGGGTGGAGGAGGCGATGTCCATCTGTTCGATGACGTGGTTGCGCAGGCCGATGGCCTCCTCCACGGTCTTGAAGCCGATGGCGTACTCGGCGAGTCCCGGCACGGGCAGTGTGCGCGAGACGGAGCCGGGGGCGAGCACCAGCTCGTCGTACCCGATCTGGTTCGCGCCGGCGCCCTCCTCCTCGGTGGCGAGGGTGGTGAAGGTGGCGGTGCGCTTGGCGTGGTCCACGGACCGGACCTCGCCGCTGACGATCTTGCATCTGTGCAGGACCCGGCGGAGCGGTACGACCACGTGTCGGGGCGAGATGGAGCCCGCGGCCGCCTCGGGGAGGAAGGGCTGGTAGGTCATGTAGGGCTCGGTCGACACGACCACGATCTCGACCTCGCCGCGCTCCAGCTCGCTCTTCAGCTTCTGCTGGAGACGGATCGCGGTGTACATCCCCACGTACCCCCCGCCGGCGACGAGAATGCGCGTGCGCGACGGGGTGCCTGGGGTCGTGTCCCGGGAGTATGCAGCCTTCACCATCCCATGACGCAACGCTCCTCGGAGTTTGTCCACAGCCCCGGCCGATTGTGTGACCGGATGTTTTGGCCACGCTCCGGCGGGGCGGTCGCCGCCGCCGGGGGAAGGTACGCAGGTCAGAGCGGAGAAAGGGGGTTCGGGGCGGGGGTGGAATCAGGAAGGTTCCGGCCCTTGCTCCGATCGGGGGGCGCAGCGGACGGAACTGCCCCTTCTGAATTGACCCCGACTCAACTATGTTCGTACCTCGTCGGGGTGTTCTGGCCGGTGACTCGTCTGATTCACCCCGGCGTCACGGCGGGGAGTCTCCGGGGGGAGACGACATCATTTCCGGGGGAACATTCATGCACATTCAGGATTCGCATTGGTCGGGCGCTGTCGCCACGGAGGTCGGTGGAAGCGGGCGCGTGAGCGCGGCCGCTAACAGCCGCTCGGCACCGCTGCGGGTGGACGCGCAGCGCAATCTGGAGCACGTGCTCAGGGCCGCTCGCGAGGTGTTCGGGGAGCTCGGCTACGGCGCTCCGATGGAGGACGTGGCACGTCGGGCGCGGGTGGGCGTGGGCACGGTCTACCGCCGCTTCCCGAGCAAGGACGTGCTGGTACGGCGGATAGCCGAGGAGGAGACCTCCCGGCTCACGGAGCAGGCGCGTACCGCCCTCGGCCAGGAGGAGGAGCCCTGGTCGGCGCTCTCCCGCTTCCTGCGCACGTCGGTGGCCTCGGGTGCGGGCCGGCTGCTGCCGCCGCACGTTCTGCGGGTCGGTGTGGCCGACGACTCGACGGTCGTCGACGACGCGGTCCGGGAGGAGACGCGGGTGCCGCAGCAGCGTCTGGGCCTCGCCGGGCAGCCCGAACTGCGGGTGGTCGCACCGCGTCCGGTGCCCGCCGCCGAGCAGGACGACGCGGGAGCGGGCGAGCTGCTCGACGTCGTGGGGCAGCTGGTCGACCGGGCGCGGGCGGCCGGTGAACTGCGCGCCGACGTCACCGTGGCGGACGTACTGCTGGTGATAGCCACCGCCGCGCCGTCCCTGCCGGACGCCGCGCAGCAGGCGGCTGCCTCGGCACGACTGCTGGACATCCTGCTGGAGGGGCTGCGCTCGCGGCCCGTGTGACCGCGGGCGTCACGGGCTCCGGACGGCCGCCCGGAGCCCGTGACGCGGCCGAGCGGCCGCGTCCGCCCGCCGGCTGGACGCGGGCTCTCCTGAGTCGGTCCGGTGCGCGGCCCTCCGGGGACGGCTCCTTACGCGGCCTGAGTCGGTCCCGGTACGCGGGTCCTCGGAGAGGACTGCTCCCGTACGCGGGGCCCGGGGACGGCCCGTTGTGCGCGCGTCCCGCGTACGCGTGCTCGGCAGCGGGCCCTCGGGAACGGACTCTGTGCCGGTCGGGTGTCGTCCTGGGATTCGGATGGTCTCCCGGACGAGTGGTTGCTGTGAAGGGGAGGCTTGACAGCCCAATCCCTGTGGCACTCTTGGCCGGTGTTCGGGTCACTGGGTGGGTACGGGGGCTTCCGCGATGAGCGGTGAGGATCGCAGCGAGCCGCACGCCGGAGGCACCGGCGACGAGGCCGGAGGGCTCGGTGGGGAGACCGGCGGGCGGGTCCCGTCGCAACGCGAGGGCGGTTCGTCGGGGCCCGGTGTCGATGCCTCGCCCTCCCCACCGGCACCGTCGGACGCCGATCTGGTCCTGCGGATGCGCGGCGGCGACGACAGCGCGTACGAAGAGCTCTTCCGCAGGCATGCCGCCGCCGTACGCCGCTACGCCCGCACCTGCTGCCGTGACGCCCACACGGCGGACGACCTGACGGCCGAGGTGTTCGCCAGGACGCTGCAGGCGGTGCGGGGAGGCGCGGGACCCGAACAGGCGGTGCGGGCGTATCTGCTGACCACCGTGCGCCGCGTCGCCGCCGCCTGGACGAGGTCCGCCCGCCGGGAGCAACTGGTGGAGGACTTCGCGGTCTTCGCCGACCAGGCGGCACGCGCCACCGGAGTGCCGCGCGAGGACACGCTCGAGCTCGGTGCCGATGTGCGCGCCATGCACGAGGCCGAGCGGTCGATGGCCCTGCAGGCCTTCCGCTCGCTGCCCGAGCGCTGGCAGGCGGTGCTGTGGCACACCGCCGTGGAGGAGGAACCACCGAGCGCGGTGGCGCCGCTGTTCGGCCTCACCGCCAACGCCACGGCGGTCCTGGCGGGCCGCGCCCGGGAAGGGCTCAAGCAGGCCTATCTGCAGGCCCATGTGAGCTCCGCGCTCACCTCGGGCGGCGACTGCGCCCGGTACGCCGACCGCCTCGGCGCCTACGCCCGGGGCGGGCTTCGGATGCGGGCCGAGCGCGGCCTCCGCAAGCACCTGGAGACGTGCGTCAGATGTCGGCTGGCCGCGGGCGAGCTGGAGCAGGTGAACTCCGGGATCCCGGCGCTGCTGCCGGTCGCCGTCATCGGCTGGTTCGCCGCGGGGTACTCGTTGAAGGCCGCCGGGATCGTGGCGGTCGGCGCCGCGGGAGCGGGTGCCGCGGCGGCCGGGGCCGGGGTGGGCTCCGGTTCGGCGGGCGCGGCGGCCGGCGCCGGTTCGGCCTCCGGCGGGTCCGGTGGCGTGGGCGGAGCGGCCGCGGCGGAGGGGCTCGCTGCTCCCGTGAAGGCCGCAATCGCCGCCGCGGTGGCTGCCGCGGTGGGCGCGGGCTTGATAGTGGCGCTCGCGGGTGAACCCGTGCCGAGGCCCCATGCGCGTCCGCCGGCGGCGCAGCCCGTCGTTCCGGCGCCCCCGGCCGCCGCGGCGCCCTCGCCGGCGCCGGCCGCGCCCGCCGTGCCCGTCGCCCCGCCCGGGGCGGCACCCCGTGAGCCGGTGCCCACCGTGGCGCCGGCGGCACCGGGTGCCTCGCCGGCCCGGGCACGTCCGGCACCCGCGCCCCCGCAGCCACCGGCACCGGTGCCCGTGCCGTCCCCACCGCCCGGGGAGACGCCCTCGCCGGCGCCTCCTTCGCCCACGACCGTCCACCGGCTCAACCGGCTCCAGTACGGGGTGGCCGGCGACCGCACCCGGCCCGAAGTACGGCTCGGCCCCGACAGCTGGGTCTGGAAGCGCCACGGCATGTCCATCGGCGGCACCCGGTACGAACACGGCGTCTCCGTCCACGCCAGATCGTCCGTGACGATCGACCTGAACCGCGAGTGCACTTCGTACGACGCGCTCGCCGGCGTCGACGACATGACGCTGGGGCTGGGAGCGGTGCGCTTCTCCGTGTACGCGGACGGGGTGCGGCGGTGGCGGTCGCCGATGCTGCGCGGCGGTGACCGGGCGGTGCCCGTCTCCGTCGGCCTCTCCGGCCGCAGGACGCTCCGCCTGGTCGTCGAACCCGACGGCGTACGGCCACTCGCCGCGACGGCGATCGCCGACTGGGCACGGTCTCGGATCACTTGCGTGTAGCGCCGCGAGCGGAGGCACGGGTCGCCTGCCGAGGTCGGCCCGGAGCACCCGCGCGACACGTGCGTGCACGGGGCTCCCAGCCCGGGCGGCATGGATGACGGCGCGCCCTGGCGCGGGCGCGGCAGGTCCGGGTGCCGGCACCCCGGGCGTCCCGCACACCGCCCCTCCGCGCCCCCGAGCCCCGCGTCCGCACACGCCGGCACCACTGCGAGCGCCGCGCTCAGGCACCTCTATGCCTGGAGCGTCGGGCGGCGGGGTACGCCCGAGGCGACCGCGCGGCGGCGGGGTGCCTCCGTCCCCGTCCAACACGTACCGCGCCGTGCCAGCAGCCGTCGTAGCCAGAGCTCGGTCGAGACCAGGTCCGCGAGTCCGTCCAACGGCACCGGTTCGCCCTCGGACGCCGCGCGCAGCGCCTTGCGGACGACCCGCGCCTCGACGATGCCCGCGTCGGCGAGCAGCGGAGTGTCGAACAGCTCCAGCAGGTGCGGCAGCGACAGCCGCATTCCCGCCCGCGTCGCCGTGGTCGAAGCGGTCTGCGAAGGCGCGCCCCAGCCGGGCGGCAGGTCGTGGACACCGGCTCCGGCGAGGACCGTGCGCAGGACGGCGGTGCGTGCGCCGGGCTGGACCCGCAGCGCCTCGGGGAGGTCGCGTGCGGCCCGTACGACCTGGTTGTCGAGGAAGGGGGCGTGCAGCCGCTGGCTGCGTACCTCCGAAGCCTGTTCCATGACGCGGTGGTCCGCGGCGTAGCGCGCGAGTGCCGCGCGGGCGCGGGCCTCACCGGGCCGTTGCACCGATGTCGGCCGGGTCGCCGCCTCCTGGAGGCGAACCGATACTTCGGCGAGTGCCTCGCCCGTGAGCCAGCGTGCCGCGGGCCCGGGACGGGACCAGGCGAGCGCCGCGAGGGACGCGCCGAGCGGCCCGTCGAAGGCCGTCACCCGTCGGTTGGCCTCGGGCAGCCGTGCGGCCGCCGTCTCGAGGCCGGTGCGGTAGGGGGTCCGGGCGAGGCGCCGCGCGGCCCGGTAGACGGTGAGCGGCACGAGCAGCGAGCCGGCGGTGGGGCCGGAGGCACGGGCGAGCGCGGAGACGGGACGGAGCAGGGGCTTTCTCCGGCGGTCCATCAGCAGGTCGGCCAGGCGCGCCGGGTGGGCGTCCAGGACCTGCCGGGCGCCGTGCCCGGTGAAGTGGTCGGCGCTGCCGGACGCGAGGCGCCGCCGGTTGCGTTCGGCCTCGACGAGGGAGGGGCCCGGCTCGTCGGTGAGGGGGCCGTCCAGATCGGCGTAGGGCAGGGCCTCCGCCCCCGCGGCGACGACGACGTGGTGCAGCCGTGGATTCCCGGCGATGGTCCCGGCCCGTTCCATCTCGGCCTCGCGGCCCTGCGGGGTGGCGAGGTCGTTGAAGGTGACGGCCAGCAGCCGCTCCCCGGCACCGGTGCCGTGGCCGAGGATCGTGCCCGGGACGCCGGGCAGACCGGCGGCGAGCAGTGCGAGGGTGCCCGAGGCGCTGCCTCCGGACAGGTCGGCGCCGATGCCGGGCGCGGGTGCGCCGCGGGCGGCGCGCCGTTCCGCAGGCCCCATGCCGGGCACCGGCCCCGGGTCGGGCGGCAGGGTCTCGGGTGCGTGCCGGGGAGCCGTGAGCCGTGCGCGTACGGAGTCGACGAGCGCGTCCCGCATGGCCTCCATGGCCCGGTCCGGGTCGAGTTGGGGCGCGGCGACGGCGAGGGAGGCGACGGGTTCGTAGCCGGTGATCTCGCGGGAGCCTTCGCGCAGGATCAGGGCGTGACCGGGCGGGATCCGTTTGACCCCGGCGTACGGGGTGGAGTCGCGCAGCGCCTCCGGGGATTCGGGGCAGGCGAGGAGCGCGGCGAGGTGCCCGATGTCGAGCTGGGCCTCGATGAGGTCGGCCAGGGGCAGTGCGGCGGTCGCGTAGGCCGTGCCGTTGGCCCAGGGGGTGTAGAAGACGGGGCGTGCTCCGGCCAGGTCGCCGGTGACGGTGATGCGGCGGCCGACCTGGACGACGGCCGTGTAGCTGCCGGCCCAGGCGGTGAGATGGCGCAGTGCGCCCCCGCGCGCCGCGAAGAGGCCGACGCGCAGCTCCTCGTCGCCGGCGGCGCAACAGCCCAGCACTGCCAGGCGGATGGTGGGCGTCCCTCCGGTGGAGCCGGGGGGAGGGCCGGCGGTGACGACGCGGACCTCGTCCGGCCGCCAGTCGCCGACGGCCCACAGCGGATCGGGGTCGCCCCACAGGAGCTGGGCTCCGACGGGGTGGACGGTGCGGTGGTCGTCGCCGGAGGCGGAGGGGCGGGAACCCACGGCTCCCGCCGTACCGAAGCTTGCGGCGACACTGCTCCACCCCACCAACCACCGCATCGCGCCTCCACAGCCTGTGGACAACTTTCGGCACACCCGATTCGGTACACCCCGATGAGGACATGCTGCCACGACAAGGGCGCACGGGAGGGGCTCCGGGTCGCGGGCGCGGAAAGTGAACGCGCCCCTGGCAAGGGCCACATGGGACCACCCGGCCGCTCGGGGACCGGGCGCGGGCGACGGCCCGGAACGGGGCGGCACCGGCGCGGCGCGCGAAACGCGGCCGAAGGAGCGACATTCGGCCAACTTGAAGAGCACGAGGAGCGGGACATACCGAAAGGAACGGACACAGGCGCACGGTCCGGGAGGCGGCACTCGCCTCCCGGACCGGTCCGCCGCCCGCGGGGATTGAGGCGGCGGTGTCCCCCAGCCCATCGGATCCCTCGCCGATGGGCCGACCCACGCAGCACTCATGGAAGCGCTCCCCCGGCGGCGGGACGAGAGCGCACGGACGGGCGCACGGCCACATGCCCGGAGCACGGTCGGGAAGGGGCTCCCGCCCGAACACACAACAATCTCGCCATACGGAACACCGCCTCTTAACGGTCGGGATGCGGCGAACTACCCTGTGTGTCACTGCTGTTCTCCTCGGGGGGTGAATATTCCCGGGGGCTCGGACACCTGCTCTTGCGTCCGGCTTCCGGGGAGTTGTCCCCCCGTGGGGAGGGCGGAGCGAACGCCGGAAGCGGATGCCCGGCGGCCGTCTGTGTGTCGAGGGGTGGCGCATGTCCAGGGAGCAACGCGGGCCGAACGAAAAGCTCGGCACCGTTCTCGCCCTCGCGGGAATCAGCAACGCCGGCCTGGCCCGGCGGGTCAACGACCTCGGGGCGCAGCGCGGTCTGACCCTCCGCTACGACAAGACGTCGGTGGCGCGGTGGGTGTCGAAGGGCATGGTGCCGCAGGGCGCCGCGCCGCATCTCATCGCGGCGGCCATCGGGCAGAAGCTGGGCCGCCCGGTGCCGCTGCACGAGATCGGGCTCGCGGACGCGGACCCGGCGCCCGAGGTCGGGCTGGCCTTCCCCCGGGACGTGGGCGAGGCGGTGAAGGCCGCCACTGAGCTGTACCGGCTGGATCTCGCCGGCCGACGCGCGGGCGGCGGCGGGATCTGGCAGTCACTGGCCGGTTCCTTCTCGGTGAGCGCTTACGCCACCCCCGCCTCCCGCTGGCTGATCAACCCGGCCGACTCGTCCGTGGAACGCCCCCTCCGGGGAACCGGGGGCGGCGAGAGCCAGGAGGGCTCCGAGGACGGCCAGGTGCGGGTGGGCCACAGCGATGTGACCAAGCTGCGCGAGGCGGCCGAGGACGCCCGGCGCTGGGATTCCAAGTACGGCGGCGGGGACTGGCGTTCGTCGATGGTCCCGGAGTGCTTACGGGTCGACGCGGCGCCGCTGCTGCTCGGTTCGTACTCGGACGAGGTGGGCCGGGCCCTGTTCGGGGCGACGGCCGAGCTGACCCGGCTGGCGGGCTGGATGGCCTTCGACACCGGCCAGCAGGAGGCGGCCCAGCGCTACTACATCCAGGCGCTGCGGCTGGCACGCGCGGCGGCCGATGTTCCGCTGGGGGGCTACGTCCTGGCGTCGATGTCGCTGCAGGCGACCTATCGTGGCTTCGCCGACGAGGGCGTGGACCTCGCGCAGGCGGCCGTGGAGCGCAACCGCGGCCTGGCGACGGCCCGCACGATGAGCTTCTTCCGGCTGGTGGAGGCACGGGCCCATGCGAAGGCGAGCGACGCGCTCGCCGCCGGGGCGGCGCTGAAGGCCGCGGAGAGCTGGCTGGAGCGCTCGCGGGAGGGCGACGCGGACCCGTCCTGGCTGGGGTTCTACTCGTACGACCGGTTCGCGGCGGACGCAGCCGAGTGCTACCGGGACCTCAAGGCGCCCCGCCAGGTGCGCCGCTTCACCGAGCAGGCGCTGTCCCGGCCCACGGAGGAGTACGTGCGCTCGCACGGACTGCGTCTCGTGGTGAGCGCCGTGGCCGAGCTGGAGTCCGGCAACCTGGACGCCGCCTGTGCGGCGGGCACCCGCGCGGTGGAGGTCGCGGGCCGGATCTCCTCCGCGCGTACGACGGAGTACGTACGGGACCTGCTGCACCGGCTGGAGCCGTACGGGGACGAACCGAGGGTGGCGGAGCTGAGGGAGCGGGCCAGACCGCTGCTGATGGCACCGGCGTGAGCCGTACGCGTCCCATGACGCGTGTCCCACCCGGTTTAACGCGCTTGTCGGTGGGCCAGTGCATCATCGGGGGCGGGACGGTTTCCAGGGAGGACGCTGCCGGGCTGGAAGGTGTGTGGTGAAGGCGGCCGCATTCGACTGCGACGTGCTGGTGATCGGCGGCGGGATCATCGGGCTGTCGACGGCCCATGCCCTGACGCGTGCCGCGCCGGGCACCTCGGTGGTGGTGCTGGAGAAGGAGCCGGGCCCGGCCCGTCACCAGACGGGGCGGAACAGCGGAGTGATCCACAGCGGGATCTACTACCGCCCGGGTTCACTGAAGGCACGTTTCGCCGTGCGCGGCGCGGCGGAGACGGTGAAGTTCTGCGCCGAGTACGGCCTCCCCCACGAGGTCACCGGCAAGCTCATCGTCGCCACCGCGCGCGAGGAGCTGCCCCGGCTGCACGCGCTCGTCCAGCGCGGCCGGGAGAACGGCATCCCCGTGCGCGAGCTGGGCCCCGCCCAGATCGCGGAGTACGAGCCGGAGGTCGGCGGCGTCGCCGCGATCCACGTCGGCACGACCGGGGTGTGCGACTTCGGGGCCGTCGCCGCCCAGCTGGCGGAGGTCTCGGCCGCCTCGGGTGCGGAGGTCCGCTACGGCGAGGAGGTGCGGCTCGTCGACCGGCGCCCGCGGGGTGTCGCGGTCCTTACGTCCACCGGCCGGATCGTCCGCGCCCGCACCCTGGTGAACTGTGCGGGACTGCACTGCGACCGGGTGGCCGAGCTCGCCGGGGAGCGGCCCGGCATGCGGATCGTGCCCTTCCGCGGGGAATACTACGAGCTGGCCCGCCCCGAGCTGGTGCGCGGCCTGGTGTACCCGGTGCCCGACCCCGCCTTCCCCTTCCTCGGGGTCCACCTCACACGCGGCATCGAGGGAGGCGTCCACGTGGGACCGAACGCCGTCCCGGCGCTGGCCCGCGAGGGATACGGCTGGTCAACGGTCCGACCGGGCGAGCTCGCGGCCACACTGGCCTGGCCCGGTTCCTGGCGGATCGCCCGGCGCCACTGGCGTTACGGCGCGGGCGAGCTGCACCGCTCGCTCTCGAAGCGCGCCTTCGCCGCGGCCGTGCGGCGGCTGCTGCCGGCCGTCACGGAGGACGATCTGCGGCCGGTGGCCGCGGGCGTCCGGGCCCAGGCGGTGCTCCGGGACGGCACCCTGGTGGACGACTTCATGATCAAGGAGTCGCCCCGGGCGGTCCACGTCCTGAACGCACCGTCCCCGGCCGCGACCGCCTCACTGCCGATCGGCCGGGAGGTGGCCAGGCGGGCGCTCGCCCATCTCGCCGAAGTGTGACGCGGGCCGCCCTCGGCCGGTGTCCGCCACCGTACAATCGGGTCATTGTGTCTGTGTCTGAGTTCGAGAACGTCGCCACCGGTGGTCCGGACGGGGACGCCCCCCGTACCGCCACCACCGCACGGCCGAAGGGTGAGCCCCGGTTCCCGGGCGGCCCGGCGGCCGACCCCGCGGGTTCGCACCACGAGCGGCGGATCCGCAGCTTCCAGCCGCGCCGGAGCCGGGTGACGGCCGGCCAGGCCGACGCTCTGCGGCGCCTCTGGCCGCTGTGGGGGCTGGACATCGACGGGCTCCGCGTGCTCGACCCGGGCGAGATGTTCGGCGGACTGCCGGTCGTCCTGGAGATCGGCTTCGGCATGGGCGAGGCGACCGCGCGGATGGCCGCGGCCGACCCGGCCACGGGCATCCTCGCCGTGGACGTCCACACCCCCGGCCAGGGCAATCTGCTCGGGCTGGCGGAGCGGGCGGGCCTGGACAACGTGCGGGTGGCCAACGGCGACGCGATCATCCTGCTCCGCGAGATGCTGCCCCCGGCCTCGCTCGACGGCCTGCGGGTGTACTTCCCGGACCCCTGGCCCAAGAAGCGCCACCACAAGCGCCGGCTGATCCAGCCGGAGTTCCTCACCCTGGCGGCGGGCCGGATGAAGCCGGGCGCCGTCCTGCACTGCGCGACGGACTGGGAGCCGTACGCCGAGCAGATGCTCGAGGTGCTCGGCGCCCATCCGGACTTCGAGAACACCGAGGCAGCCGGCGGCTACGCGCCCCGCCCCGCCTTCCGCCCGCTGACCCGCTTCGAGGGACATGGCCTCGACAAGGGGCATGTGGTCCACGACCTCCTCTTCCGGCGCCGGGACGCCTGACTCCGGTGGGTGCGGTGCACCCGACGGCACCAACGCCGTCGCGCGTTGTCCGTGCCGCTCGTTAGGGTCGTCTGGTGTCCGACTGGTCCCCGCAGCCGCATCCGGCCGTCCGCCCCGCCGTCCCGGCGTGCGACGAGCGGCCGCTGTTCGACGCCGTGCCGGAGCGCGCCCGCTGGCGCTACAAGCCGCGCCGCGACTTCTGGCGCAGCAAAGCCGTGCGCGCCTGGGCACTGATCACCCTGCTGGCGCTCTCGGGTCTGGTGATCCTCGCCCTGGTGCGCGAGCAGACCGGCACCGAGGGCTTCCTCGTCGGGCTCGGTCTCGCCGTGCTGCCGGTGCCCCTGCTGATGGGGGCGTTCCGCTGGCTGGACCGGGTGGAGCCGGGGCCCTGGCGGAACCTCGTCTTCGCCTTCGCCTGGGGGGCCTGCGCGGCCGCCCTCGTCGCGATCATCGCCAACTCGTTCGCGACCCAGTGGATAGCCACGGCCACGGCCGACCCGACGCACGCGGACACGATCGGTGCGACCGTCGTCGCCCCCGTGGTCGAGGAGACCGCCAAGGCGGCCGCGGTACTGCTGTTGTTCCTCTTCCGGAGACGGGACTTCACCGGCCTCGTCGACGGTGTCGTGGTCGCCGGTTTCACGGCGACGGGCTTCGCGTTCACCGAGAACATCCTCTACCTCGGCAACGCCTTCGGCGAGGACCAGGAGTTCGGCACCTCCGGCTTCGCCTCCGTCACGGCCGCGACGTTCTTCGTACGGATCGTGATGTCTCCGTTCGCGCACCCGCTGTTCACGGTGCTCACGGGCATCGGTTTCGGGCTGGCGGCGGCCACCGCGCGGCACCGGAGGGTCCGCAGGGTCGTGCTGCCCGTACTCGGCCTGCTCCTCTCCATGGGCATGCACGCCCTGTGGAACGGCTCGGGGGTCTTCGGACCTCTGGGCTTCTACGCGGTGTACGCGGCGTTCATGGTGCCCGCCTTCGGTCTGCTGACCTGGCTGGCGGTGTGGACCCGGCAGCGTGAGCTGCGCACGGTCGCGGCCGAACTGCCGGCCTATGCCGCGGCCGGCTGGCTGGCGCCCGCCGAGCCGCTCGCCCTGTCCTCCATGAAGGCCCGCACGATGGCCCGCGATCTGGCGGCCCGCATCCACGGCGCCGCCGCCGCGCGCGCCGTCTCCGAGTACGAGGTGTTCGCCACCTCCCTGGCCTTCCTCCGCCACCGGGCCGAGCGGGGCACGGCCGGGCCGGACTTCGCCGCCCGGGAGCAGGAGCTGCTGCACCATCTGTGGCAGCGCCGGGATCTCGCGGGCCCGGCCCTGACGTACGCCGCCCGCGCCACGGGCCGCGCCTGGCAGCCCCCTCCGCATCTGGACTACAGCGGCTTCAACCCGTATCGCGGCTGACGCACCCCCGGCGGGCGCATGCGGGGCGGGGCGTGGACCGGGCGGCGCATGGACCGGGCGGCGCGTGGACGCCGACGAGCGGCGCGTCCGGGCATGACAGCCGGCGCCCCGGTGGGCGTCGGTGGGACGTCCACCGGGGCGCCGGCGGCCGGAGCACGAGGCTCCGTGCGAACGGCCGCCGGAGCGCACGGCTCCGAGCCGATGGGTCAGACGGAGAGGCCCTTGTCGCGCAGCCACGCGGCCGGGTCGATCCCGTCGCCGCCCGGGGTGTGCACCTCCAGGTGGAGGTGCGGGCCGGTGACATTGCCGGTGGCGCCGACGCGGCCGATGGTCTCGGAGGTGGAGACCTTCTGCCCCACGCCGACGGTCATCGACGAAAGGTGGCAGTACCAGACCTCGGTGCCGTCCTCGAGCTCCAGCACGATGCGGTAGCCGTACGAACCGGACCAGCCGGCCGACTTGATGGTGCCGCCGTGCACGGCCTTGACGGGGGTGCCCGTCGGTGCGGCGAAGTCGAGACCCGTGTGGTAGCCGGAGGACCACATGGATCCGGCCTGCCCGTAGGTGGAGGTCAGTGTGTACGACGAGGTCGGCAGCGAGTAGCTCGCGGCGAGCTTGGCCAGGCGCTCGGCCTCCGCCTTGCGGGCGGCCTCCTCCGCGGCCTTGCGCTCGGCCTCGGCCGCCTCGGCCGCCTGGGTCGCCTGCTGCTTCGCCTCGGCGGCGGCCTGCTCCGCGGCGGCCTGCTCGGCAGCGGCCCGCGCCTCGGCCTCGGCCTTGAGCTGCTGCTGCTCGGCCTGCTGGAGGATCCGGGCGCGCAGGGCCTCGCCCGCGTCACCGCCCTGGACCGCGGTTTCGGCCGTGGTGAGCGGCCCGTCCGCGACGGCTTCGTCGTCGGAGTCGTCCGACATCAAGGAGCCCACACCGGGCAGGGATTCGGCGTCGGGGAGTTTGTCCGCGATGACGTCGGGAAGGGAGATGGAGACCGCGGGCTTGTCCTGGGCGGTGGCCATGCCGCCCGCGCCGACCGCGGCGATGACGCCGACACCGAGGACGGTGGAGCTCCGCGCGAGCGCGTTGCGCTGCTTGACGACGCGGTGCCTGCCACGGACGGGACGGACCGATTCCTCGGTCGGGTTCCACTCCTCCGCCTCGGGGGCGGGAGCCCACTGGTCGCTGGGGACCCACTGCGCAGTGGGGGGCTCCTGGAGGGCAGGCTCGTTGGACGCCACGGAGGCGTTCTCCTTTCCTTCCTTCTCGCCTACCGGGTTAGCTGACGGGTTCGGAGCAGGAAGGTCTCCTACGGGCACCGCGAAGTGCCCGATTCACCCCAATGGTTGGTTCCCCGGTTCCCTTGCGGGATTCGGCGCGTGCGCACGGTGCCGTCTCCGACGACGGCTGGGACGACCGCGCTGCGTTATCGAACGTTAATAGAGACCGAGCTCGGATTCCAAGCCGTTCCGACTGATCGTTAAGGACGTTGGCCAGGACTTACCTGCAACAACAGCCCTGAAACGGACAAGTTGATGGGCCTTCATTCGGGCCGGAGGTTCTGATAGTTCGTCACTTGTTATGCGGAGGGCTTTCCTTCGATTACGCTCCGTGGCATCGCGCTTCTCAGCCAGCCCTCACGCCCCACATGCCACATGCCGCATCGGCACCGAAGCGCCCTTCGGGGAGGCGCCCCGCCCGTCACGGCGGGACCGGAGTCGTCCCGCGCCGCGGCGGCTGCCGCTCCTCCTCCCGGGTGACCGCGAGCAGCGCCATGTCGTCCGTCGCCGCCCCTCCCGTGTGCCGTCGCACATCGGCGACGACCACGTCCAGCAGTTCCTCCGGGCCGGAGAAGACCCGGCCGCCCAGGCGCCGGCGCGGGTCGTACATGACGCCGTGCGCGTCCCGTGCCTCGGACAGGCCGTCGGTGTAGAGGAGGAGCGTGCCACCGGGCGGATAGGACGTCTCGGAGGTCCGGTCCGGCGAGGCTCCGAGGCCCGTCCCCAGAGGCAGCGCCCGCTCGGGCGGATCCAGCACGAGCAGTGCGCCGTCCGCCCCGAGCAGCAGCGGCGGCGGGTGCCCCCGGTTGACGATCCTGATCCGCCCGCCGTCACGCGGGATCTCGGCGAGCACGGCGGTGATGAAGCCCTCGACGGCGCCGAAGCCGGATTCCCACGCGCCCTCCCGGGCGAGCGCCCGCTCCAGCCGCTGCGCCACCCCCGCCAGCGAGTCCTCCTGCTCGGCGGCCTCCCGGAAGGCCCCCAGCACCACGGCGACCGTCCCGACCACGCCCACGCCCTTCCCCTGCACGTCCCCCACGATCAGTCGCACCCCGTACGGAGTCTTCTGCGCCGCGTACAGGTCCCCGCCGATGAACGCGCCCCGCTCGGCCGCCTCGTACCGGGCGGCGACCTGCAGGCCGTCGATCCGCTCGTCCGGCCTGGGCAGCACGGCCCGTTGCGCGGCCTCGGCGACGACGCGGGCCGACGCCAGGCGCTCACCGCTGCGGCGCACGATCCGGTTGATGAAGAGGGCCAGTACGGAGACCGTGAACACGGTCAGCAACTCGGTGACGGCCGGGATCCTCTGGAGCCTGTCGCTGTAGACGTGCATGCCGGTCACCGCCGCGCAGGCCGCCACCCCGGTGGCCAGTGTGTAGAGCATCGAGAAGAAGGGGGCGGCGATCAGCGGCGCCGCCGTGAAGAGGGGGGCCGCGGTGAACGTGTCCGGTGTTCCGAGGTCGTAGAAGACCCCGCCCACGATCAGCAGCCACGGGAGTACCGCGACGACACGACGGCCACCGTTCTGCCCCTGTCCCTCGCCGCGTTGTCGATGCCGCACCAGTGGTCTCCTGCCGGGGTCCGTCCCAGGGTCGCGGACGGTGCCGCGCCCCATCCAGGCTGGCGGCCGCCGCGCCGCCCCACGAGTCGCCATCGGCCAACCGGCCGAGCCCCGCGGCGTCGCCGCGCCGACGTGACGGTCACCAGGGGGCCCTCCTGGTGACAGCGCCGCACCGGGCGACCGGTCGCCCGGTGGGGTGACCGCCGGCGCCGTTACCGGCCGTCGCCGAGACGGCGCTCCGCGTAGACCCTCAGCGCATCCCGGACGAAGACCGCGGTGCCTTCACCGTGCCGGTCGTAGGTGGCCGTGAAGCGCGGGTCGGCGACGTACATCTCGCCCAGACCGATCACATACGACCTGGTGGGGGTGGCCGTCACCGACAGCCACTCGCAGTGCCGCCGGGCGATGTCCTGGACCTGGTCGCTGTCCGGCGCGAGCCCGTCCCTCAGAGCCTGCCCGAAGTCACGTGCGATCGCGACCTGGCGGTCCTGGAAGTCCCGCTTCTCCTGCTCGCTCAGCGAGCGCCACCAGCGGTCGCCCTTCTCGTACGCCTCGCTGCCCCAGCGCTCGGTAACCTCCTCCTTGTACCGGGTGTGGTCGAAGCCGTCGAAGACCTCTTCCGCCATCAGTTCCTCCCCTTGCTCCGTCCGGTCGAGAGTGGTCCGCACCGAGGCGATCTGCCGCCCGATGCGTTCCCGCTCCTGCTCCAGCAGCCGAAGGTGCGTGCGCAGTGCGGTGGCCGTGTCCCGCTGGCCTTCCAGGACCTGCGCGATGGCGGGCAGGCCGAGGCCCAGCTCCCGCAGCAGCAGGATGCGCTGCAGCCGGACCAGGGCTTCCTGGTCGTAGTAGCGGTAGCCGTTGCCGCCGATCCGGCTCGGTGCGAGGAGGCCGAGCTCCCCGTAGTGACGAAGCGTGCGGCTCGTCGTGCCGGCCTTCCTGGCGATTTCCTGGATGGACCACTCCATGCCCAGAACGCTAGATCTTGACGTTGCGTAAAGGTCAAGGGGCAAGGGGACCGGACCGGGGAACGGGCATCGGCGCCCTCTGACGGGAAACGCACCGAGGGCCCGGAACCATGTGGTTCCGGGCCCTCGGCCTTCAGTAGCGGGGACAGGATTTGAACCTGCGACCTCTGGGTTATGAGCCCAGCGAGCTACCGAGCTGCTCCACCCCGCGTCGGTGAACACCACCTTACGCCATGCGGAGCAAGATCAATTCCATTTCCGCCCGGCACGGTCGGCGGAGGCGCCCCGAGATCGTCAGCAACCACGCAAAGAACCCCTTTCCGGGGCGGCAGATCCGCCCGCCCCGGCTCTTTCCAGCCCGCCCGACCTGCGGTTACTCCGCTACCTCGGTGCGTTCCCACCACTCGTAGACGGTCAGCCGCCCCTCGGGGGCGTCCTCGTGGCGGGTCGTGGCCTTGAAGTGCTCGTAGCCGCCGCGGTGCGGGATCTTCAGCTCCTGCCCCGGAGGGGTGATCGGCACGACCTGCCCCCGCAGGTCGTCCGGCCCGCCCTCGAGGCGCGCCTTGCTAGCCATGCCTCCAGTCTTCCCCCTCCCGGGACCACCCCGCACGCCCGCGGCGCCGATCGCCTCGTCCGGGGGCCCCGCCGACCAGCACCGGCGGGCGCGGACGGAGGCGCGGTAGACCTGCCTCGACGGGTACAGCCTCCAGCCCCGCCCGACCACCCCGACGCCCTCGGCTGCCGCCGCGACGGCGCCCCCGCCCCCGAACCCACCGAGCGCCCCAGCCTCCTCTCCGCAAGCCTCGACCCTCAGCGCCGCCAGTACCCATGAACACGACGCGCCCCCTTGCCCGGCCATCACGGCCAGGCAAGGGGGCGCATTCGTGCGTTCAGGACCAGACAGGGCGGCCGGTCTCCCAGAGCGCCGCGACGTGTGAAGCGAATCGGTCGTACAGGCCGTCATCGCCGAGGCGTCGTAGGTGCAGCATGGGTGACTCATGCCCGAGCAGGTTTGAGATGTGCGGCGTCACCAGCATCTGGTCATCGAAGGCGAACACGGACAGTGCGATGTGGTCGTCGTTGAACTTGGCCTCTATCCCGGGTGCTTCGCGGATCTTCTCCAGCGCGTCGAGCGTGATCCGGATGCGGGTGCCCACGGTCAGCGGCACGCCCTCGACTTCCTCGCGCCGACGGGTCACGTCCGACTCCGGGTCGCCGATGATGAACCGCACCTTGCAGCCGTCCTCGCCCTTGCGCTTCAACCTGTCGGCGAGACGAGGGTGTTCCTGCCAAATGAAGTAGTTGGTGTACCCGGCGAAGGTGATGGCATGGGAGGCGCCGTCGATGAGCGAGGCCCACACGGATGTGGGGCACGCGTTTCGGTACGGGTAGGCCGCGACGATTTCGCGGTCCGGGCCAGTCTCGATGGACGACCGGACGGCCTTCGGCCACAGCACGTCAGCACTCACTCCCAACACGGCCTCGACCTCTACGCGGGTCTGCGGATGCGGAACCCGACACGGATCAGATAACCACCGCTCGGCCGTCTTAACCGTGACGCCGACTGTACGGGCGAGACGTCCGGCGGTCATATTCGCGTTGGCCATAGCATCGCGGAGCACTGTGTTCAAGGTGTCCCCCGAGGACGTTTCGGCTTTCTCGGACGATAGCCCCAAGGTGTCCCGGCCGTCTGCATATCGGACGTAGAAACGTCCCCCAGGGTGGCGCAAGTTGGTGCCATGACGGAGCGGCAGCCAAGCGGCACATCGAGATCGAGAGAGACCCTGCGGGAGCTGATTGCCGGGCGGGCCGTAGCCCGCGGCGAGCGGGAGGTGGACGGGCTAAAACTGCCCGAAAGGTCGGCCATCCCGCCTGGCTCAATGATGTTCCCGCCGTGCAAGTGCCCCCGCTGCCGCTAGCGCAAGTCCCTCGCACCACGACTGTGTAGGAGGAGTTGCACATGGCCACAGTCATCCCGACGCAGGTGAAGACCCGCGACCCGCAGGTGATCCTCAACTCGGTTCAGCCGCACATCCGCCACCTCACGATCAACGTCGCGGACGGCGGCACCCTCTGGGAGCGGGAGATCGCGCTCCTGCTGCGCGACAACACCATGGTCCGCAACATGGCGGAGCGGATCCTCGCCAACGCGGTGATGTACTCGATCGCCTCCATGGAACACCCGGACGTCCACCTGGGCGTGGGCAAGCTCGTCGATATCGGCGTGCACCAGCTCATCCTCGACACCCCCGTGTACTTCGCCCTGTGCGACGTCTACAACGGCGGCCGGTACAAGCACCACGCCCCGTTCATCCAGCGCCGCAGCGACGGCCTGTGCCTGCGCACCGCGGACTTCCTGCGCGCGGACGGCTGGGACGTCGACGACGAGCTGTGGGCCATCGACGGCGCGAACTGCTCGCCTTGCGACAACAAGGTCCCCGACAGTCACTGACCGCCCTAGGCTGGCCCCTGCCCTCTTCCCCCGGGGAGGGCAGGGGCCTCACCCGTTCCCGCCCACGAAGGGGATCCCGTGCCCGCACGACACGACATCGCAGCGGAGACCGAACTCTGGGACACCTACGCCGGCAGCGCCTTCAAGGACGACGCCGAACCGGTATTCCACTGGACGCAGTACGCCGGGCACGGCCCAGGGCCCGAGCTGCTGGGCGACCCGGAGAGCGTGCTGGAGATCGGCTGCGGCACCGGCCGAGCGCTCGCCCACCTCGCCCAGCGCGGCATCAAGACCACCGGCGTCGACCTGTCGCCCGTCATGGTCGAGAAGACCACCGAGCGGTGGGGACACCTCGGCGTCGAGTTCATCCGCGCCGAGGTCCTCGAGCAACTCCGCAGCAACGAGCGGACGTATGACGCCATCTACTCGATCTTCGGCGCAGTCTGGTTCACCGACCCCGCAAAGCTGCTCCCGCTCATCGCCCAGCGACTCAACCCCGGCGGCACCCTGGTCTTCTCCCACCCGCCGGCCATCCCGGGCGCATACGGCCCGCAGGGCATGTACAAGGGCGGCTTCGCAGGGAAGGCCATGTACACCTACCGGTACAGCTACACGCCCCGCAGCTGGACGACCATGCTGCAGCGAGCCGGCTTCCGCGACGTCGAAGCCCAGATCCTCGACGCGCCGGAGGCCGGGCACATCGGCACCCTCCTTGTGCGCGCCCGGGCGTAGCGATACCCCGAGTGCCGGCGGCGCCCCTGCTTCGGTGGGGGCGTCGCCGTATCCGGCCGCGCGCTGTCAGTGGGGCGGCGTAGCGTGGCGGCAGTCCCTTATCCACGCTTCTGGCTGCTGCGCGAGAGACCGGACCTGACGGCCGCACCCCCGGGTGCGGCCGCTCCCGTTTCGCCCGCCGCCCGGCGGCGGGGATTCCATGATCGCCCGCCCCTCGGGCCAGCAGCGGGCCAGCAGGCGCCTGATATGCCCGACTCCAACGAGATCAGCACCCGGCCGGGTGATCCCCGACCAGGTGCTGAGCGAGTAGGCCGTGTGGGACTCGAACCCACAACCAACGGATTAAAAGTCCGCTGCTCTGCCAATTGAGCTAACGGCCCTCGGCGAGTCATCCCCGAGCATAGCCGTACGGCGCCCGGTATCCGATCGGGTATCCCTCGCCGGCTGCCGTCACGGGTGGAAAGCGTGTCCTGCCGAGCATGTGCGCGCTGGTCGGCGGGATACGGCGAGCGGGTGTGCGCCGGAGGGCGTGCGGTGCGGCGCACGCCGGTGGGCGCCGGGCGGGACGCCGCTCCCCCGGCCGGCCGCCGTCCTGCGGCCGAAGGGGGTGAACCGAGTTCGCCCGTGGGGCACGGGCGCGCCGCGCGGACCCGGCCCCTGATCCCCTCGCCGTGCCGCCCCCACGAGAGGTGCGGGAGGTCACGGCGGCCGCCCCCACCGCGGAGGCCTTTCGAACCCGTTCGGACAGCGCGACGGCCCGTGCCCCACCCAGGGGACACGGGCCGTCGCGGAGGAGGGCGCCCGAAGGCTCAGAACAAGCCCTTGTAGCCCTGCCAGCCCGTCCCGATCCTCACGGTCGAACCGAAGGACCCCGCGCCGTTGCCGTTGTTGCGCAGCAGGTCGCCGGCCGCGTTACGGGAGATCAGATCGGGCTTGCCGTCCCGGTTCAGATCACCCACGCCGACGAAGACGTTGCGGCCCGTGCCCCAGTTCTTGGCGAACACAAGGGCCCGCGGCTTCACCGTGCCCGTCGCGGTCCCGTCGTAGCGCCACAGCGAGTTGGCGCCGTCCACCGCGAGCAAATCGCCGATACCGTCACCGTTCAGATCCCCCGCACCGAAGATCGCCCGGTACAGCTTCCAGTTCGTACCGATCCTCCCACGGGCCTTCAGCTTCCCGGCCCCGTCGTCCGCATACAGGTACACGTCCCCCGTGGACGCCTGCCGCGCCACCATGTCCGGACGCCCGTCACCCGTCAGATCACCGGGCGACGTCAGCACGTTGAACTGCGCCCACACCGACCCCAGCGACGTGTACGGGGTCGTCGGGGTCAACGCCTTCCCGCAACCCGGGCGGTACGCCCGCAGCTCGGAGCCCAACCGCACCAGCACGTCGTTGCACCGGTCACCGTTCAGGTCGCCGAACGGCACCGCCACGGCCGACGTCGACCAGCCGTGCCCCGTCGTCGCACCCGACAGACCGCCCGCCCCGTTCCCGTGCCGGTACGCGAACGCACCCGCCGAGCTCAGGGAGACCAGGTCACCGACGCGGTCCGCGCCCGCCAGGTCGCGGAACGCCGGCGGCGGGAGCGCGCCCACGACGTCGACGTCGCCCGATGTGACCAGCGGGGCGCCGACGCCGTCGGAGGGCTGGGCGGTGAGCGTCCATCGGTAGGTGCCGCCCGGCACCGCCTTTCCGGCGCCGTCCTTGCCGTCCCAGGCCGCCTCGATCAGCCCGCGGCCCTCACTACCGGACACGGTGCGGACGACCGCGCCCGTGTCCGCCCGCTTCACGGTCAGCTGCCAGGCGGCGGCCGGCTTGGACACCCACCACGAGCCGGCCCAGCGCGCGCCGGCCACGGTCGGGTCGAACGTGCCGGCGGACACCACGGAGTCGATCGCCGTGATCGCGGAGGCGGGAACGCCGGTGCGCACGACGCGGACCCGCTCGTCGGCACCCACGTACGCGACGTGCCCGCCGAAGCGGTCGACGGTCCAGCCGGCGCGCCGCACGACGGACCCGCCGAGGGCCGCGGCGCTCACCAGGGTGCGGTGCGGCACGTCGGCCGCCGCGCCGGAAGCGGGGAGCCCGGCGTGCAGGTCGTAGAGGGTGAGCCCGGTGCCGTCGCCCCGGTGGACGAAGTAGCCGTCGCCCAGCAGGACGCTCCCGAGCGGCGCGGCGACGGCTCGCCTGGCCTGCCGGTCGTACACGCCCGACGCGTTCTCGCACTTCCAGTACACCCAGCGGCCCACGGCCTGGAGCTCGTTGGGCACGCACTTGTCGAGCGTGGTGAAGGACTCGCCGGCGGTGCCCGACGGGAGGGTCTTCGAGGTGACCGCACCCGTGTCCTTGCCACCGCTCCAGAGGATGGAGCCCCAGACGGCGGCCGCGACCTCCGTCCGCTTCTCCAGTACGGCCCCGGAGTCCGGCCTCCTGAACTCGACGACGGCCTGGGTGCCGCGGGAGGCCGGGCGGACCACACCGAACCGGCCCGACAGGTCGGTCGGTTCGGGGCTGTGGAACCCGGTGGTGAGGCGCGGGCCCCAGTTCGCCCTGCCGTTCTCGAACAGCATGGTGAGGCCGGACTCGGTGCCGTTCCCACGGCCGTGGAAGCCGTCGCCGCTCGCCCACATCGTGACGCAGCGCTCGGCCGTGCTCCCGCCGGCGCAGTCGCTGTCCCTTCCGCTCACCAGGCCGTCCACCGTGGTACGGACCGCCTGCGGCTCGCCCGTGGTGTTCAGCCAGGTGCTGCGGTACGCACCGATGTTGGTGAACGGCTCAAACAGCGTGCTGTCATCGGCAGTGGTGAGGATGCCGCTGCCGAGAGAGAGTCCGTAGACGTGCGCGGGCATGGGCTCGACCGTCGCCAGGCGTCGCGTCTCCAGGCTCCCGTCCGCCTTGGGCAGGATGCGGTGCACGGCCCAGTCGACGTCGCCCCGTGCGGGGGCGGTGGTCGCCCCCGCGATCAGGAGGGAGCCGTCGGGGGCGACGGCCACCTGCTCGTCCGCCAGCTGCAGCACCTGCTCGAGGTCGCCGTCGTCGTCCGGGATGCGCCACAGGGTCGTGCCCCGGTACTCGTTGTCGCCGGGGTTCTGGCGGTCGACCGCGAGGACGGAGCCGCCGACCGTCGCGAAGGTAGCGTCGTACGACACCACGCCGGTCTCGACCGTGCGGATCACGTTGTCCGGTGCGGTGCGGTCGAGGACATCGGCCTTGGAGCGCCCGGTGCGCAGCCGAAGGACCGACTCGCCGCCGAGCCGGAAGCCGTCCACCACCCACGGCTCGTCGGGGTCCGGGCGGTCCGGCAGCGGCTTCGCCACCGCCTCCGCCAGGTCCACGATCCGCCACCGCTGGTTCGGCTCGCCGGGCACCGCGTAGCGGATGATCACCGACTTGGCGTCGCCGTCCTCGACCCCTTGGAGGACGGCGCCCTCGGGGAACCCGGTGACGGGCGTGTCCGTGACGGTGCCGCCCTCGTGGCGCAGCAGGTGGTAGCCGGTAGGCGCGCCGCCCGCCTCGCCGGTGCGGGTGAGCACGGTGTCGCCGAAGGTGCTCACGTACGACTGCCCCTCGGGCAGTCGTACGTCGGCGAAGACGGCACCCGCGCCCTTCTGCAGCGTCACATGCGGTGCGGGTGAGGCGGAGTAGAGGGCGACGGTGTCGGAGCCGTCGCCGTAGTAGCCACCCCCGCCTATCGGAAGACGCTGGAGGTGGTCCCAGTAGCCCGTCTCGGGGTCGTACCGGGGCTTCTCGGGCAGCCTCGTGGCGAGCGGGGTCGCCGAGCCGGTCGCGTAGTCGATCCAGAGCAGCCGGTCGTCGTTCTCCTGCAGCAGCAGGTAGCCGGTCTCGCCGGCGGTGAGGATCGAGGTGGCACGCGGGGCGAAGCGCTGGGCCGGCGGCAGGACGGTCACGTCCCCGGCCACGGCCGCGGAGAGCGGGGCTGCCGTCGCCGACGGCGTGAGGATTCCGGATCCCGTCGCCGTCACCGTCGCCAGCGCCAGGACGAGAGCGGCCCGGGTACGGCCGTTTCCGCGCACCCGGGCATTGCTCGTACGAGACAAAGTGAGGTCCCTCCCCAGGACATGAGGGCACGGGCGAACGGCGTCGGCCTGCGTGGCGACGCGCGTACGAGCGAGAGAGACCCCCCAGCCAACCCCCGTGCGAGTGCGCCGACCTTAACACCGGCCTCACCGGCGGTGAAAGGAGATTCGAACCCGTTCAAAGCAAACGGGCCCGTACGGCACCGAAGTGCGTACGGGCCCGTTCGTCAGGGCTTGGCCCCGGCGTCAGCCGTTGCGCTTCCAGCGAGGCTTGTCGTCACGGCGACCGCCCCCGAAGGAACCGGAGTTCGAACCGCCGCGGTGGTCGTCACGGCGGCCGTACGGGCGGTCGTGGCCGCCGGAGCGGAAGCCGCCGCCCGAGGGGCGGTCGTCGCGGCGGTCGCGGTTGAACGGACGGTCGCTTCCGGCGCGGTGGTCGCGGCGCTCGAAGGAACGGCCGCCGCGGTCGTCGCGACGGTCGTCACGACGGAAGCCGCCACGGTCGTTGTCGCGACGCTCGAAACCGCGGTCACCACGGTCGTTGTCCCGGCGGTCGCGGTTGAACGGACGGTCGTTGTCACGCCGCTCGAAGGAACGCCCACCGCGGTCGTTGTCCCGGCGGAAGCCACCGCGGTCGTTGTCCCGACGGAAGCCACCGCGGTCGTTGTCGCGACGGTCGCGGTTGAACGGACGGTCGTTGTCGCGCCGCTCGAAGGAACGCCCACCGCGGTCGTTGTCCCGGCGGTCGTCACGACGGAAGCCGCCACGGTCGTTGTCGCGACGCTCGAAACCGCGGTCACCACGGTCGTTGTCCCGGCGCTCACGGCGGTCGAAGTTGCCCCGCTCGTCACGACGGTCGTCACGGCGCTCACGGAACTCGCGGACCGGACGCTCCTCGCGGGCCTCACGCACCGGCTGCTCCGGTACGGACGCCTCGGCGACTGCCTGGACGTCGGCCTCCGCCGCCTGCGCGGCCTCGGCGACCGCGGCCTCCGGGTCCTCGCCCCGCTCGCGCGCCGCACGGGCGACGAGGCGGTCGGCCTCCTCACGCAGCTCGACGGCACGGCGCTGCAGACGCTCCAGCTGCTTGGTGAGCTGGTCGACCTCGCGCTCGGCCTGCTTCGCGGCGTTGCTCGCGGAGTCCGCCTGGACCTCGGTCAGCGAACGGGCGCCGGTGATCTCGGCGACCTCCGGGTCGAACACGCCGGCACCGCCGACGATGTGGCGCGAGGCGTCGACGCCCGCGTCCTCCATCAGCCGGAAGATCTGACGGCGCTGGTGCGGGAGCGCCAGCGAGACGACGGTGCCGGACTGGCCGGCGCGCGCGGTGCGGCCCGAGCGGTGCAGGTAGTCCTTGTGGTCACCGGCCGGGTCCACGTTCAGGACCAGGTCGATGCCGTCGACGTGGATACCGCGGGCGGCGACGTCGGTCGCGACCAGCACGTTGACGTAGCCGTCCTTGAAGTCGGCGAGCGTGCGCGTACGGGCGCCCTGCGTCATACCGCCGTGCAGCGCGTCCGAGCGCACTCCGGCGTCCCGCAGCTGCTCGGCGACGCGGTCCGCGCCCAGCTGGGTGCGGACGAAGATGATGGTGCGGCCCTTTCGGGCGGCGATGGCGGCCGTGACCGGCGCCTTGTCCTTGGGCTTCACGACCAGGACGTGGTGGGTCATGGTCGTGACGGCACCCGCGGACGGGTCGACCTCGTGCGTCACCGGGTCGACCAGGTAGCGCTTGACGAGGCTGTCGATCTCGTTCTCCAGCGTCGCGGAGAACAGCAGGCGCTGGCCGCCCTCGGGGATCTGGTCGAGCAGTTCGGTGACCTCGGGCAGGAAGCCCAGGTCGGCCATCTGGTCGGCCTCGTCGAGGACCGCGATCCGGACGGACTCCAGGGAGCAGGCGCCGCGGTTGATGACGTCCCGCAGGCGGCCCGGGGTCGCGACGAGGATGTCGACGCCGCGCTCCAGGGCGTAGATCTGGTTGCCCATGGACGTACCGCCGCAGACGACCTTCATCTTCAGGCCGAGGACGTCGCCGTACGGCTGGAGCGCATCGGCGACCTGCATGGCCAGCTCACGCGTCGGGGTGAGGATGACACCGCGGGGCTTCTTCTTCTCGGTGTGGCCGCCGGCCAGGGTGGCGAGCAGCGGCAGGCCGAAGGAGAGGGTCTTTCCGGAGCCGGTGCGGCCACGGCCGAGGATGTCCTTGCCGGCCAGGGCGTCCGGGATGGTCGCGGCCTGGATCGGGAACGGGACGGTGACACCGTTCTGGGCGAGCTTGCGGACGACGCCCTCGGGGAGGCCGAGGTCGCCGAAGGTCACCTCGGGCGCCTCGGACGTCCCGGCGGCGTCGGCGGCCTCGTCGGCGATGTGCGTGCCGTCGGTGTTCCCGATGTTCCCGGCCTCGACGATCTCGTCGTTCTCGGGCAGGACGGCACGGTCAGAACTGGAAATGGACATGCGAAATGCGAAACCTTCCGGAGTCTCGGCACGCGCCCAAACTCCGTGTTTCGCAATTCGACCGCCTCGATGCGGTCAGCCACGGCAAGGGAGAGTACGCGCCACACGCGGCGCGCTTCGGTGGTGGCGCCGGGCAAATGGGATCAAACGATCTACCACCATACGCACCCTCCCCGGCCCAAGGCAAACCGCTTGGGTGCGTCGCTCGTCACACTCCCGGGACACCCTCCGGGCGCCACCATCGCACCGGCTCCGACCGGACGTCCCGCGCCGTCCGCCGAGCGTCGACGGGCGCCGGGTCGGCGTCCCGCCCACGAACGGGAACGCGGACCGCACTCCGGCATCGTGCCGGTGCCCCACGAACGGGACGCGGACCGCACTCGGGCATCGTGCCGGTGCCCCACGAACGGGAACTCCGTTCGCGTCCCCGCCGCGCCCGGCCACGGTCACACGGGTGCCATCTGCGGTGACGCCTCCGGCTCAGCGCCGAACCCCTGCCCTTGCGTGTCGACGGCCTCCCGCATCGCGCCCATCTGGGTCTCCGCGGCCGGTGACTCCGTCGGCGGATCGGTCGGCTCTCCGGTGGGGCCGGGATCGGGGCTCGACGGCGTCGGCTCGGCGGGCGGCGTCGGCTCGCCCGGGGGCGTCGGCTCGGCGGGCGGCGTCGGCTCGCCCGGCGGCGGCGTCGGCCGCTGGGGGGACGGCGGCCTGGCGCCACCCGCAACCCTGGGGGGCGAGGCCGGCGGCGCCGCGGAGACGCCCGGGCTCGCCGACTCGTCCGCACCCGCACTCCTGGACCCGCCGCCGGAGGGCCCCGTACCGCCCATGCCCGTGCGGTCCCGACCGCCGGAACCGCCCGGCGCGCCCCCGCCGCCGTCCGGTTCGGCGGCGGCGGCGCCGCGCCGCTGCGGCGACTTCACTGGCGCCGGCCCCTCGGCGTCGTCGCTCACGCTCACACAGCCGGCGGAGGCCGCGACGGCCAGCGCGGTGGCGAACCAGACGGCACAACGGCCGGGGGCGGACAGCTGGCGCACGGTGGCACCTCCGGGGCACAGGACGCGGTTTTCCTGCCCAACTCCCCGAGCCCCGCTGGGGACACGCCCCGCGCGACCGCCCGGCGCCGCCGCCGTACCGGGCCCAACGCGCCGAGCCCCCCGCCAGATCGGCCCCGAGAACCACCGCCCCCAGCCCCACCAGCACCGACCCGGCCACATTCGCCGGCGCCAGGAACGGCCGGCCCCGCTCGGCCGGCCTCAGCGTCTCGTACGAGAGGTGGAGCACCCCGACGCCGAGGAACGGCCGCAGGAGCGGACATGTGACCACCCCGCGCTCGCTCACCAGCACCATCAACACCCCGATGAGCAGGGAGCCGAACGCGTTGACGGCGAACGTCGCCAGACCGAGGGCCAGAGCTGGGACACTCCGTCCGCGCCAAACGCCCCGATCGCCCCGCCTGCCGCGACCACCGCGAGGACTTCCACTCCCGGGGCCCCTCGGTCTCGATGCGCTGGGCCGGCACGGGGAGGTCGGCGTCCGGGTCGATCGCCTCTCAACGGGGGCCGCGCGAAGGGTGGGTACGGGTGTGCGCTCATCGGCACCCCGGCCCCGGTCCCGTCGGCACGACTGCCCGCGTCGGTCCCGTCGCCGGCACGGCTACGGGACCGGTCTCCGCTCCAGGGCCGCCGGTGGCACGGTCCACCGCCCGGGCCCCCTCAGCGGCACGGTTCCCAGCCTCATCCGTAACCCAGCGCGTGCAGCCGCTCGTCGTCGATCCCGAAATGGTGCGCGATCTCGTGGACGACCGTGATCTCGGTCTCCTCGACCACGTCCTCGCGCGACTCGCACATCCGGAGCGTCGGCCCCCGGTAGATCGTGATCCGGTCCGGCAGCACGCCCGCGTACCACTCCCCGCGGTCCGTGAGCGGAGTCCCCTCGTAGAGCCCGAGCAGCTCGGGGTCGGACGGGTCGGGTTCGTCCTCGACGAACACGGCGACGTTGTCCATCAGACGTGTCAGCTCGGGCGGGATCCTGTCCAGGGCCTCGGCGACCAGTTCCTCGAACTCCTCGCGCGTCATCTCCAGCACCCGGCCATTGTCACGCACACGCGCCCCCACCGGTGGGCATAGCCCCGCGCGGACGCGGGCATACGCGACCAATGGCCCGCGCCCACGAACTCCTCCATGCCGGCCTCGTCCGCCTCAAGCGCCACTACCGATCCCACCACACCAACCCCGTCAGCACCCTGGTCCACAGGCCTCACCCGTACGGCCGCGCCTTCGGGCTCGTGGCCGTCGTCCTGCTGGGGGCATGGCTGGGGCTGCTGGTCGTGGGAGCCGTCCGCACCCCGGTGGGACCCGTGGACACGAACATGGCGCTCCGCCCGTCGCTCTCCGGCGGCACGAAGATCAACGTCTCCCCGCTCGGCGCCCTCGACCTCGACTCGCACACCGCGCCGATCCGGCTCGACGTCAACATCGACCGGCTCGACCCCATCCGCTCCCAGGCACTCGTGGAGCACCCCGAGCGTCTCGCCGGACTCCAGGAGGAGATCGGCCAGGACGTCACGGACGGCACACGCGAGCTCGCCCTGCGCTCCTGCGTCGCCGTGGTCTCCGGCGCCACGGCCCTGGGCCTCGTCGTCTACCGCCGCCCGCGCCGGGCCCTCGCGGCCGGCGGCCTGGCCCTCGTGCTGCTGGCCGCCGCCGGGGTGAGCGCGTGGGCCACCTGGAACCCGAAATCCGTGCTGGAGCCCAGGTTCTCCGGCCTGCTGAGCAGCGCTCCCTCGGTCGTCGGCAACGCGCGCTCGATCGTCACCGAATTCGACGTCTACCAGAAGGAGTTGGCACGCCTCGTCACCAACGTCACCAAGCTGTACGAGGCGACCTCCACGCTGCCGGTCTACCAGCCGGACCCGGGCACCATGCGCGTGCTGCACGTCTCCGACATCCACCTCAACCCGGCCTCGTGGCACATCATCGGCTCGCTCGTGGAGCAGTACGACATCGACGTGATCATCGACTCCGGCGACACCATGGACCACGGCACGGCGGCGGAGAACACCTTCCTCGACCCGATCCCGGACCTGGGCGCGCCCTACGTCTGGGTGCGCGGCAACCACGACTCGCCCGTGACCCAGCGCTATCTCCAGCGCCTGAAGAACGTCCACGTCCTCGACGAGGGCCGCGCGGTGACGGTGGCCGGCCTACGGGTGGCGGGCACCGGCGATCCCCAGTTCACCCCGGACCGCTCGACGGTCCCCGCGGGCGATCCCGCCGAGCGCATGGCCGGCATCCGGCTCGCCTCGGCCCTGCGCGACCAGAGCGCGGCCGGCACCCCGGTCGACATCGCGGTCGCCCACAACCCCGTAGCCGCGCGCGAGACCGACGGCGAGGTGCCGCTGGTCCTGGCGGGCCACGTCCACCGCCGGGACACCGAGATCCTCCCGCTCGGCACCCGCCTCAAGATCGAAGGCTCCACGGGCGGCGGCGGCCTGCGCGCGGTCGAGCGCGAGGAGCCGGAGAAGGTCCGCACCTCCGTGCTCTACCTCGACCGCGACACGCGGACCCTTCAGGCCTGGGACGAGATCACCCTCGGCGGGCTGGGTCTCACGACGGCCGAGGTCAGCCGCCACCTGGCCAAGGCGCCACCACCGCAGGGCCCGGACGCAACCCGGACACCGTCCCCGACGGGCCTGCCGTCCCCTGCCTCGTAAACCGTTTTGGCGATAGGTCCCCGCATCCCATATGCTTCTCACGTCCCCGACGCGCTGCGAAGCGCCCAGGCGGGCCCTTAGCCCTCATCGTCTAGTGGCCCAGGACGCCGCCCTTTCAAGGCGGTAGCACGGGTTCGAATCCCGTTGGGGGCACGCACCACCGTGTGCGAGACTTGCTCTCGCACAATGCATCACCTCTGGTCCTGTGGAGCAGTTTGGAGTGCTCGCCACCCTGTCAAGGTGGAGGCCGCGGGTTCAAATCCCGTCAGGACCGCTGCGACTCATCGAGTCGCATGGCTGGGTAGCTCAGTTGGTACGAGCGTCCGCCTGAAAAGCGGAAGGTCGCCGGTTCGACCCCGGCCCCAGCCACCGCAGCCCATCAGGGCAGAAGCCCCCGTCGAGATCATCGACGGGGGCTTTCTCATGTCGGCTGCGCCGACCGGTACGCCCGGGGTCGGAACGGTCGGCCACTGCCTCATGAGGACCCCATGGACGTCGCCTGAGGCCCCTCACACCCGCCCCGCCCCCTGCCCCGTGCGCGGAGCAGGACCCGGGCAGGACCAGGACCAGGACCGGAACGGGCCAGGGGCAGGGGAAAGGGGCGGACGGTGATCGCAGCGCTGTGTCGCTCCCGGGGCGGGTCGCCGTCAGGCCCGGTCCCGCCCCCGCAGCCCGCGTACCGCGAGGACGATCGCCGCGGCCGCCACGACCAGGGCGAGCAGTACCCAGTCGGGGACCGCGCGCCCCGCGGAGGAGGCCCACTGCTCCACGGCGAAGGAGTCGTCGACCGACAGCAGTCCCGGGAGGGCCGTCGTGCCGTCGAAGACGAGGAAGACGGTGCCGAGGACGATGAAGAACAGCCCGGACAGGGTCGAGGTGGAGTGCAGCTCGAAACGGCCGGCGATGCGCAGGGTGCGGCCGCGCAGCCATCGGCGGCGGGACAGGTCGTAGCGCTCCCAGAGCAGGGCCAGGACGAACAGTGGCACCGCCATGCCCAGGGCGTAGACGGCGAGGAGGAGCCCCCCGTACGCGGGGCTCCCGCTCAGGGCCGCCACGGTGAGGACGCTGCCGAGGATCGGGCCCGCGCAGAAGCCCGCGAGCCCGTAGACCGCGCCGAGGGCGTAGACCGAGAACGCGGTCGTGGGGCGGATCCTCCCGCCGGCCTCGGCGAGGCGCCGGGAGGCGAAACCGAGGCCCGCCAGCTGGGCCACCCCGAGCACGATGATCAGCCAGCCGCCCAGCGCGACCAGCAGGTCACGGTGGCCGTAGAAGAGGCGTCCGGCGAACGAACCCGCGGCACCCAGCGGGACCAGGGTCGTCGCCAGGCCCGCGTAGAAGACGCAGGTACGCGCGAGGAGCCGGGAGGTGGTGTCGATCGAGTACGCGAAGAAGGCCGGCAGCAGCAGGGCGCTGCAGGGGCTGAGCAGGGCGAGCAGGCCGCCCAGGAAGGCGGCCAGGTATCCGATGTCGCTCACTCCCCGCCCGCCGTCCCCGGCACCGGGGTTCCGGGAGCGGTCGCGCCGGGAGCCGGGGTCGTCGGCGCCGACTTCGGTCCCGCCGGCTCCGTGGTCACGGCCTTCCGCGCCGCCTCGATGGCGTCGACGAAGGTCCCCGCCGGCTGGGCACCCGCGATCGGACGGCCGTTGACCACGAACGACGGCGTGGAGGTGGCGCCCAGCCCGTACCCCTCCTCCTGGTCCCTCGCCACGGCCTGACGTGCCTCCTCGCCGTCCGCGTCGCGGGTGAAACGCGCCAGGTCCTTCACCCCGGCCGCGGCGGCGAGTTCCCTGAGCTGCTGCTCGCCGAAGCCCTTCTCCTTGGCGCCGTCGGCGTACGCGGCCTTGTGGAACTGCCAGAACCGGCCCTGTTGTCCCGCGGCCCAGGCGGCCCGGGCGGCGGCCTCCGACTCCTCGCCGAAGATCGGGAAGTTGCGCCATTCGATGCGCAGGACGCCCTTCTCCACGTACTTCCGGATCAGTTCCGGCTCGGTGTCACGGGCGAACTTGCCGCAGTAGCCGCACTTGAAGTCGGCGTACTCGACCATCACCACGGGCGCGTCGGCCCGGCCCAGTGCCAGCGGGTCGGCGGCGTCGCGCCGGGCGAGCTTCTCCAGCTCCGGGTAGACGCCGGCGTCGGGCTCGGCGGAGACGTCGGCGACGGAGCGCCCACCGGTCGCGGAGTCGTCGGGCTTGGTGGCCGTGTACGAGACGAAGCCGAGCAGCACCGCGGCGGCGGCGACGGCGGCGCCGTACGCGAACGGCTTGAGGGAGCGGGCTGGGCGGGTGCCGCTGCGGGCAGGGGTGCGGGACGCGGGCATGGCGGTGTTCTCTCTCCGGGTGGCGCGGGGTTACGGGCAGGGCGGGGCGGTGCCGCGGCCTATACGCGCAGGACGGAGAGGTCTATCGGGCCGGGTGCCGCGAGCGCGGGCGGGGCGCGCTCCGGCGCGAGGTCCAGGACGGCACCGTCGGCCGCAGGGCAGCCGGCCCCGCCATGGGCGGCGGTCGGCAGGGCGGGCAGAAGTTCGTGCGCGGCGGATCCGCGCGGCGGCGTGGCGGGGCTCGGCCCGCCGTCACCGGAGCCTTCGCCACAGCCGGGAGCCCGGTGCTCGCCGGCCGGGACCGCGTCCGGCGCCGCCACTGCGACGGACGGAGCGACCGCGGCGGGCGGAGTAACGGCGACCCGCGCAGCGACACCGACGGACACAGGAACAGCGAACCGCGGTCGGCCGGCCCCGGTCGCTCCGTCGGTGTCCGCGGCCGCGCCCGTCCCCACGCAGAGAAGCGCCCCCGCCAGCACCGCCGTGAGCGTCGCCACGACCGCGAAGGCGCGGTGCCAACGGCTGCTGGGGCTGGGCATGGACGGGAGCTCCTGGAGTCGACGTGCCCGCAATCGTACGGGCCGGCCGCTCCCCGGGCCGGTACGCCCTGCCCCGCACCGGCCGTCCGGGCCCTCGCCCGAACCAGCCCGAACCCGTACGGGCGGCCGAGGCAGGGCGGATCGCGCCGGCCCTCGGCGCCCGCGCCCCGCCCGCTCCCCCATCACCGCGGCCAGGGCACCCACCGAGGGCACCGCCTCCCCTCCGCCGGACCCGGCACCGCACCGGCCGCTCCCCGGGCCCGGCACCCGCGCCCCGCAACCACCGCCCACCGTTCTCGAACGTCGTACGGAGACGGCACCCGCCGACGGCAGACGCCGCCCGCCGGAACCGCTCAGTTCCCCGGCCCGCCTTCCCCCACCGGAGCCGGTCACCGCACCCGCCGGTGATCGCGCGCCCGGAACACCGGAAATGGGTTCGCCAGTCCGCTCGCACGGGTGCGATCCTGGATCCCGTATGTCTACTTCCTTCGCCGATCTCCAGAAGCAGCTGGCCGAGATCTCGCTGCGCGACGCGCACCGGCTCGGGCGGCGCCTCGAGGGCACCCGCCGCATCCGCAAACCCGAGGCCCGGCAGGCCGTGCTCGACGAGATCGCGGCCGAGGCCGCCGAGGCCGGCGCTCGGACCGCCGCGCGCGCGGCACGGGTGCCCGGGGTCACGTATCCCGAACAGCTCCCGGTCAGCCAGAAGAAGGACGAGATCCTCGAGGCGATACGGGACCACCAGGTCGTGATCGTCGCGGGAGAGACCGGCTCCGGCAAGACGACACAGATCCCCAAGATCTGTCTCGAGCTCGGCCGCGGCGTACGCGGCATGATCGGGCACACCCAGCCGCGCCGGATCGCCGCGCGGACGGTCGCCGAGCGCGTGGCCGAGGAGCTGCGCACCCCGCTCGGCGAGGCGGTGGGCTGGAAGGTCCGGTTCACCGACCAGGTGAACCAGGACGCGACCTTCGTCAAGCTCATGACGGACGGCATCCTGCTCGCGGAGATCCAGACGGACCGCGAGCTGCGCGCCTACGACACGATCATCATCGACGAGGCCCACGAGCGGTCGCTCAACATCGACTTCCTGCTCGGTTATCTGGCCCAGCTGCTGCCGAGACGTCCCGACCTCAAGATCGTGATCACCTCCGCGACCATCGACCCCGAGCGGTTCTCCAGGCACTTCGGGGACGCGCCGATCGTCGAGGTCTCCGGCCGGACCTACCCCGTCGAGGTCCGCTACCGCCCCCTCCTCGAGGAGGAGAGCGACGAGTCCGACCGCGACCAGATCACCGCGATCTGCGACGCGGTCGACGAACTCCAGAAGGAAGGGCCGGGCGACGTCCTGGTCTTCCTCTCCGGCGAGCGGGAGATCCGCGACACCGCGGACGCGCTGAACAAGAAGAACCTCCGCCACACCGAGGTACTCCCCCTCTACGCCCGGCTCTCGCACGCCGAGCAGCACCGCGTCTTCCAGCCGCACTCGGGCCGCCGCATCGTCCTCGCGACGAACGTGGCGGAGACGTCCCTGACGGTGCCGGGCATCAAGTACGTCATCGACCCGGGCACCGCCCGCATCTCCCGCTACAGCCACCGCACCAAGGTCCAGCGCCTGCCCATCGAGGCGATCAGCCAGGCGAGCGCCAACCAGCGCAAGGGCCGCTGCGGCCGTACCTCGGACGGCATCTGCATCCGGCTCTACAGCGAGGACGACTTCCTGTCCCGGCCGGAGTTCACCGACGCCGAGATCCTCCGTACGAACCTGGCGTCCGTCATCCTCCAGATGACCGCGGCCGGCCTCGGCGACATCGAGCGGTTCCCCTTCATCGACCCGCCGGACCACCGCAACATCCGCGACGGCGTGCAGCTCCTCCAGGAGCTGGGCGCGCTCGACGTGGTGCAGAAGTCCCCCCAGGACGGGAAGAAGATGCAGCGGCTGACGCCGATGGGCCGCAAGCTCGCCCAGCTCCCCGTCGACCCGCGCCTCGCCCGGATGGTGATCGAGGCGGAGAAGAACGGCTGCGTGCGCGAGGTCATGGTCATCGCGGCCGCGCTCTCCATCCAGGACCCGCGGGAGCGCCCCGCCGACAAGCAGGCCCAGGCGGACCAGCAGCACGCCCGCTTCAAGGACGAGACGAGCGACTTCCTCGCCTTCCTCAACCTCTGGCGCTACGTCCGCGAGCAGCAGAGGGAGCGCGGCTCGTCCAGCTTCCGCCGGATGTGCAAGCAGGAGTACCTGAACTTCCTGCGCATCCGCGAGTGGCAGGACATCTACGCGCAGCTGCGCACCGTGGCCAAGCAGATGGGGCTCCGCTTCGAGGAGCCCGCGGCCGAGGCCGGCGCGCCCGAGCAGTCCGTGCACGTCTCGCTGCTCGCCGGCCTCCTGTCCCACGTCGGGATGAAGGAGGTGAAGGACGGCGCGAAGAACGAGTACCTGGGCGCCCGCAACGCCAAGTTCGCCATCTTCCCCGGCTCGGCGCTGTTCAGGAAGCCGCCGCGCTTCGTGATGTCCGCCGAGCTGGTCGAGACGTCCCGGCTGTGGGCGCGGGTCAACGCGAGGATCGAGCCCGAGTGGATCGAGCCGCTCGCCGAGCACCTGGTGAAGCGCACCTACAGCGAGCCGCACTGGGAGAAGGACCAGGCGGCGGTGATGGCGTACGAGAAGGTCACCCTGTACGGCGTGCCGATCGTCGCCCAGCGCAAGGTGAACTACGGGCGCATCGACCCCGGGGCCAGTCGTGACCTCTTCATCCGCAACGCCCTGGTCGAGGGCGACTGGCGTACGCACCACAAGTTCTTCGCGGACAACCGCAGGCTCCTCACCGAGGTGGAGGAGCTGGAGCACCGGGCCCGTCGCCGCGACATCCTCGTCGACGACGAGACCCTGTTCGACTTCTACGACCAGCGGGTGCCGGAGCACGTGGTGTCCGGGGCCCACTTCGACTCGTGGTGGAAGCACAAGCGCCGTGAGCAGCCCGAGCTGCTCGACTTCGAGCGCGAGATGCTCATCAACGAGAAGGCCGGGGCGGTCACCAAGGACGACTACCCGGACTCGTGGCGGCAGGGGCGGCTGAAGTTCCGCGTCACGTACCAGTTCGAGCCGGGCGCGGACGCCGACGGCGTGACCGTGCACATCCCGCTCCAGGTGCTCAACCAGGTGACGGAAGAGGGCTTCGACTGGCAGATCCCGGGTCTGCGCGACCAGGTCGTGACGGAACTGATCCGCTCCCTGCCGAAGCCGATCCGCCGGAACTACGTGCCGGCGCCGGACTTCGCGAAGGCCTTCCTGGAGAGGGCCGTCCCGCTGCAGGAGCCGCTGCCGGTCACGCTGGCGCGAGAGCTCCAGCGCATGGTCGGGGTGCCGGTTTCGGCGGACGACTTCGACCTGGCCAGGGTCCCGGACCATCTGAAGGTCACCTTCCGGATCGTCGACGAGCGGCGCCGCAAGCTGGCCGAGGACAAGGATCTGGAGGCGCTGCGCCTGCGGCTGAGGCCGAAGGCCCGCAAGGCGCTGTCGGAGGCCGCCGCGGCCACGGCCGGGCGGTCCGGCGGCGACTCCGTCGAGCGGACGGGACTGAAGTCCTGGACGATCGGCACCCTGACGCGGGTCTTCGAGACCCGCCGTGCGGGCCAGCCGGTCAAGGCCTACCCGGCGCTGGTCGACGACGGCGATTCGGTCTCGGTACGGCTCTTCGACACCGAGGCCGAGCAGGCGGAGGCGATGTGGCGGGGCACCCGTCGGCTGATCATGCTGAACATCCCGGTGAACCCCGCGAAGTTCGCCTCCGACCGGATGTCCAACCAGCAGAAGCTTGCCCTGTCCGCCAACCCGCACGGCTCGGTCCAGGCGCTCTTCGACGACTGCGCGACGGCCGCCGCGGACAAGCTGATCGCGGACCACGGCGGGCCGGCCTGGGACGAGGAATCGTTCCGGAAGCTCTACGACAAGGTCCGCGCCGACCTCGTGGACGCGACCGTGCGGACCGTCGACCGGGTGGGGCAGATCCTGGCCGCCTGGCAGTCCTGTGAGCGCCGTCTCAAGAGCACGACCAGCCCGGCGCTCGCCGGCAACGTCAAGGACGTACGCGAGCAGCTGGCGTGGCTCGTGCCGGCCGGCTTCGTGACGCGGACGGGCCTGCGCAGGCTCCCCGACCTGATGCGCTATCTGGTCGCGGTGGACCGCCGGCTGCAGCAGATGCCGACCTCCGTCCAGCGCGACACGACGCGCATGGAGAAGGTCCACGAGATGCAGGACGAGTACGCCTGGCTCCTGGAGCAGCTGCCCGAGGGCCGACCGGTGCCGCAGGAGGTCCGGGACATCCGCTGGATGATCGAGGAGCTGCGGGTGAGCTACTTCGCCCACGCGCTGGGCACCGCGTACCCCGTCTCCGACAAGCGCATCGTCAAGGCGATCGACGCGGCGGCACCGTGACGCGGCCGTCGCCTTGAGTGAGTTCGACCGGACCCTCTGACCTGCTGTACAGTCTCTCTCGCAGCCAACGAGCGATCGGCTGCGAAATCTGGTCCTGTGGAGCAGTTTGGAGTGCTCGCCACCCTGTCAAGGTGGAGGCCGCGGGTTCAAATCCCGTCAGGACCGCAGTGAACGGAAGGCCCGCGCCAAGTGGTGCGGGCCTTCTGGCGTATTGACTGGGGCTTGCGCCGACGGTACCCAGTCAGGACAGGGGTTGCGGGGCCCCCGGATCCGCGGAGGTGGCGCGATGGCGGCATCCACAGCGAGACACGAGACCAGGGCGCTGCTGCGCGCCCATCTGGCGGCCGCCTCCGGCTATCGACACCTCACCCGACGGTGTCCGGTCTGCCATCGGCTGCTGCGCCTCGCCATGGACCCGTCGGAGGCCCTGCCGGAGGAGTCCGTTCCGCCACCTTCCGCGCCTCTGGGGGGCCGTCAGGCGCCCGCCCCCGCCCCGGCCGTGGTGGAGCGCCCGGAGAGGCCGCGGAACGCCGCGCGCCCGACGGACCCGACGGAAGCAGTCGGCCCGGCGCGCGCCGGGCATCGCCACGGCTCCGGCCCCGTGCCCGACTCCGGCTCCGGCTCCGGCTCCGGCTCCGGCTCCGGCTCCGGGGACGAAGGTCCCACCCGTGCATGACCGACGGCACCTTGCCCCGCCGCGGACGGGTGGCAGGCTCGCAGGGGGAGGACGGGCCACACGCGGCAAGACCTACGGCATGTGACGGGAGTCACCGAATGAGTTTGCGGGGCAGGCGACTTTACGCCCTCCCTACAAACAAAAAATCAAATACGTGCAATTGCACCCCTGCCTGAGCAGCCCCGCACGACTCCCCAGGGGCTCCCGGAGCCCCCTACGGGACGCACGCCGCACATGCGCCCCGCCCCGTCCGCCGACCGCCCGCACACAGGGCCCGAACGGCCGGCGCACAAAAAAGATCGCGCTGGACCCGGCGGAGTCCAGCGCGATCGACGACGAAACCTGTTGGGGCAGGCGCCCGCCGTGTCGAGCTCTGTGCAGGGCTACCGGATTGGGGGTCCGGAGATGCCCTTGATCGGGGTGTCAGGCCTCGCTGCGCTGCTGCGGGATACCCGCCAACAGTGCGCGGACCTCTGCCTCGCGGTACCGGCGGTGTCCACCGAGCGTACGGATGGACGTGAGCTTGCCTGCCTTGGCCCAGCGCGTGACCGTCTTCGGGTCCACGCGGAACATCGTGGCAACCTCAGCCGGGGTCAGCAGCGGCTCGGCATCAGGGGTGCGAGCGGTCATGAGCGGCCTCCTCGGGAGAACCGAACCTTCTCGGTTCTTTCCTCTAAATTCTGCACCTTGACCCGCGTTGCCCGAAATGGCGGACGCGGGCCGAGTCGGTTATAGGACGAACGGCTTGTCCTCGGCACTACAACTACACCATCTGTCCAGCCACGTCGGCCAAACCGATGGAATTGCCCTCTCAGGTGTTCATCAGCGGCGGAAGCCGATGGTTCATGCCATAACGGACAGTCACGTCACAGTGACGATCAGTCACAGAGCGATCAGGAGTCATCAGACCCCCCATAGAGTGCAATGCTGAGATTTCCGCCCTTAGGTAGGCGGAAGGAACCCTCCCCGGACTCCTTGTCCTATTTTGGCACGAGGGTGGGCGAGGGTTGCAAGGGACGACTTAGTGCTGTCCGTCACGCTTGAACCAAAGGCCCGGATCGGTACCTACGTCCCCTACATGCCCGGTTCGGTTCCGGGAAGGGTACGCGACGCCCCGCTCGTCAGTTCGCGAACTGACGGTCCCGGACCGCCCGCCAGCGGTCCGTGAGCCGGCCGTAGGCCGCACCCGCGCCCTCGCCGTCGCCGTCCCGCAGCGCCGCGATGCCCGCGGCCACGTCGGCGGCGGACCGGTCCTCGGCCAGCCGGTCCGGCGGCAGGGCGTGGACGAGACCGCCGTAGTCGAGCTCGACCAGGGAGCGCGGGTGGAACTCTTCCAGCCATCGCCCCACATCCACCAGCCCCTCCGTGAGCGGACCCTCCTCGGTCGTGTCCCGCAGGGTCTTCAGGCCCCGCGCCAGCCTGCGCCTGGCCTGGACCATCGGCGTGCGGTAGCGCAGCAGGGGCGGCACCCCCGGCACCTCGCCCGGCTCGTACTCGCGCTCGTCGTCCGCGAACAGGACGAACCAGCGCACCGGCACCTGCCAGACCGCCGTCCTGATCCAGGGACGGGCGTCCGGGTTGCGCTCCCGCCACGCCTCGTAGTCGGCGGCGGCCTGGCCGCGCACCACCGGGGGCAGCACCGCGTCGAGCACCAGGGGAGGGAAGAGCCCGGTCAGCTCCTCCAGGGCCAGCCAGCCGCGCAGTCTGGTCCGCCAGGGACAGATCCGGACGACGCCGTCGTCCTCCGTGACGAAGGCGTCGGCACTCTCGTGGACCGGCACCGGCACGGGAGGGGTCGGCAGCAGGTCCGCCAGCGACCGCCTGAGCTCGTCCTGGGCGGTGGGGGTCCGGCCGGAGCGGGCATAACGGGACCAGTGGCTCCGCTCGGGCTCCGGGAACGCCGCCAGGGGCTCGTACACCCGCAGGTAGGACGCGTACGGGACGAGCACAGAAGTGGCGGCCGTCATGTCACAGATCCTTCCACGCACGTACTCCGGGAGAGGGTGATCCTGAGCACTGGGACCGATCTACCCCTCCGTAGGACTTACTCTCTTGCCCATCGGGTCCCTCCCCACCCGCAGGAGGGCCCGCAATCGCCGCTTCGTACTTGGGAGTCACCACCGTGACCGATGTGACCGACGGCGTCCTGCACACCCTGTTCCACTCGGACCAGGGCGGACATGAGCAAGTCGTGCTCTGCCAGGACCGCGCCAGTGGTTTGAAGGCCGTCATCGCCATCCACTCCACCGCCCTGGGCCCTGCCCTCGGCGGCACCCGCTTCTACCCGTACGCCTCCGAGGAAGCCGCCGTCGCCGACGCGCTGAACCTCTCCCGGGGGATGTCGTACAAGAACGCCATGGCCGGCCTCGACCACGGCGGCGGCAAGGCCGTGATCATCGGAGACCCGGAGCGGATCAAGACCGAGGAGCTGCTGCTGGCCTACGGCCGGTTCGTCGCGTCCCTCGGCGGCCGTTACGTCACGGCCTGCGACGTCGGCACCTACGTGGCCGACATGGACGTGGTGGCCCGCGAGTGCCGCTGGACCACGGGCCGCTCCCCCGAGAACGGCGGCGCCGGCGACTCGTCCGTCCTCACCGCCTACGGCGTCTTCCAGGGCATGCGCGCCTCCGCGCAAGCAGAGTGGGGCGACCCCACGCTGCGCGGCCGCAAGGTGGGCGTGGCCGGCGTCGGCAAGGTCGGCCACTACCTGGTCGAGCACCTGCTGGAGGACGGGGCCGAGGTCGTCGTCACCGATGTTCGCGAGGAGTCGGTGCGCCGGATCACGGACAAGTTCCCGCAGGTGCGGGTGGCCCGGGACACGGACGAGCTGATCCGTGCGGAGTCCATGGGGGGCCTCGACATCTACGCCCCCTGCGCCCTCGGGGGCGCGCTGAACGACGAGACGGTTCCCGTGCTGACCGCCCGGATCGTGTGCGGCGCCGCCAACAACCAGCTCGCGCACCCCGGCGTCGAGAAGGACCTCGCCGACCGCCGCATCCTCTACGCACCCGACTACGTCGTGAACGCGGGCGGGGTCATCCAGGTCGCCGACGAGCTGCACGGCTTCGACTTCGACCGGTGCAAGGCGAAGGCGTCGAAGATCTTCGACACCACGCTGGCGATATTCGCACGTGCGAATGAGGACGGCATTCCGCCGGCCGCGGCCGCGGACCGCATCGCGGAGCAGCGGATGGCGGAGGCGCGTCGCCGATAGCATCCCGCGGGTGCTCCTCGCCGACCGGGGGAGACAAGACTCACGCCGGTCGGCGAGCCGCCCGCCGAGAAGAGGTTAAAATCGCGGTTGACCAGCGAGGACGGGGCGCCTCGCGGGTCCTGCGGGGTGGCACGTGATGCGGGCGGCGTACCGTATGGCCGCGGAAGCAGGTACCGTTGAAGCCCTACGGACCGGTCTCTCCACGGAGAGCCCGCTCCGAACCATGAACGCGTGTCAAGACTCTGGGGCCGTCGAGCCCCGTCACCGAGGGGGTCGAGCCATGGGGCGCGGCCGGGCCAAGGCCAAGCAGACGAAGGTCGCCCGCCAGCTGAAGTACAACAGCGGTGGGACGGATCTCTCACGTCTGGCCAGCGAGCTGGGCGCATCGACTTCGAGTCAACCGCCGAACGCGGAGCCGTTCGAGGACGACGAGGACGACGACCCGTACGCCCGCTACGCGGATATGTACAACGACGACGAGGACGAGGACGAGGAGTCCGGTCCGTCGTCACAGCGTCGCGGTGCTTGACGCCTGCACCTGCATTCTTCAGACCCGGTCCGAGGCCCAGCCCCGGACCGGGTTCTGTGCTGTTCAGCTCGCGTAGTCGCCGACCATCCCGGCGCCGGTGGTGTGCTCCCCGCGCTCGGTGACCTCACCGGCGACCCACGCGTCGACACCGCGGTCGGCGAGGGTCGTCAGGGCGGCGTCGACCGACTCCTGCGGAACGACCGCCATCATCCCCACGCCCATGTTGAGGGTCTTCTCCAGCTCCGCGCGCTCCACCCGGCCGGCGCCGCCGACGAGGTCGAAGACCGCGCCCGGCGTCCACGTCGACCGGTCGACGACCGCGTGCAGGCCGTCCGGCAGCACGCGCGCCAGGTTGGCGGCGAGCCCGCCGCCGGTGATGTGGCTGAAGGCGTGCACCTCGGTGGTCCGGGTCAGAGCCAGGCAGTCCAGCGAGTAGATCCTGGTGGGCTCGAGCAGTTCCTCGCCGAGGGTGCGGCCGAACTCCGGGATCTCCCGGTCGAGCGTCCAGCCCGCCCGGTCGAAGACCACGTGCCGCACGAGCGAGTACCCGTTCGAGTGAAGGCCCGATGACGCCATCGCGATCACCGCATCCCCCGTACGGATGCGATCGGCGCCCAGCAGCCGGTCGGCCTCCACGACGCCCGTACCGGCGCCGGCGACGTCGAAGTCGTCCGGCCCCAGCAGACCCGGGTGTTCGGCGGTCTCGCCGCCGACCAGGGCGCAGCCGGCGAGGACACAGCCCTCGGCGATGCCCTTGACGATGGCGGCCACGCGCTCCGGGTGGACCTTGCCGACGCAGATGTAGTCGGTCATGAAGAGCGGCTCGGCGCCGCACACGACGATGTCGTCCATGACCATCGCGACGAGGTCGTGGCCGATCGAGTCGTACACGCCCATCTGGCGCGCGAGGTCGACCTTGGTGCCGACGCCGTCGGTGGCGGAGGCGAGCAGCGGGCGCTCGTAGCGCTTGAGGGCGGAGGCGTCGAAGAGGCCGGCGAAGCCGCCGATGCCGCCGAGGACCTCGGGGCGGCGGGTCTTCCTCACCCACTCCTTCATCAGCTCGACGGCGCGGTCGCCCGCCTCGATGTCGACGCCCGCGGCAGCGTAGGAAGCACCTGTCTCAGACATTGCCTGGGATCTTTCGGTTGGAATGACGGGACCTTGTCACGGACGACGGAGCGCGTCGGCGGCGTCCGCGCCGCCCGCAAGCTCGGTCTCCAGAAGCTGCTTGCCGAGCAGCTCGGGGTCGGGCAGTTCCATCGGGTACTCGCCGTCGAAGCAGGCGCGGCACAGGTTCGGCTTGTCGATGGTCGTGGCCTCGATCATGCCGTCGATGGAGATGTACGCGAGCGAGTCGGCGCCCAGCGAGGTGCCGATCTCGTCGATCGTCATGCCGTTGGCGATCAGCTCGGCACGGGTCGCGAAATCGATGCCGAAGAAGCACGGCCACTTGACGGGCGGGGACGAGATCCGGATGTGCACCTCGGCGGCGCCGGCCTCGCGGAGCATCCTCACCAGGGCGCGCTGGGTGTTGCCGCGGACGATCGAGTCGTCGACCACCACGAGCCGCTTGCCCTTGATGACTTCCTTGAGCGGGTTCAGCTTGAGGCGGATGCCCAGCTGCCGGATCGTCTGGGAGGGCTGGATGAAGGTCCGGCCCACGTAGGCGTTCTTGACCAGGCCCGAGCCGTAGGGGATGCCCGATGCCTCCGCGTAGCCGATGGCGGCGGGGGTGCCGGACTCCGGGGTCGCTATGACGAGATCGGCCTCGACGGGCGCCTCCTTCGCCAGGCGGCGGCCCATCTCCACGCGGGAGAGGTAGACGTTGCGGCCGGCGATGTCGGTGTCGGGGCGGGCGAGGTAGACGTACTCGAAGACACAGCCCTTGGGCTTCGCTTCTGCGAAGCGGGAGGTGCGGATGCCGTTCTCGTCGATCGCGATGAGCTCGCCCGGCTCGATCTCGCGGACGAAGCTCGCGCCGCAGATGTCCAGGGCGGCGGACTCGGAGGCGACCACCCAGCCGCGCTCGAGCCGACCGAGGACCAACGGGCGGATGCCCTGCGGGTCGCGCGCGGCGTACAGCGTGTCCTCGTCCATGAAGACGAGGGAGAAGGCGCCGCGGACGTCGGGGAGGACCTTGGCGGCCGCCTGCTCGACGGTGAGGGGCTTGCCGTCTTCGTCGGTCTGCCCGGCGAGCAGCGCGGTCACGAGGTCGGTGTCGTTGGTGGCGGCGACCTGGGTGGCGCGGCCGTCCTGGCGGGGCAGGTCGGCGACCATCTCGGCGAGCCGGGCCGTGTTCACCAGGTTGCCGTTGTGGCCGAGCGCGATGGAGCCGTGGGCGGTCGCCCGGAAGGTCGGCTGCGCGTTCTCCCACACGGAGGCACCCGTGGTCGAGTAGCGGGCGTGACCGACCGCGATATGACCCTGGAGGGAACCGAGTGAGGTCTCGTCGAAGACCTGGGACACGAGGCCCATGTCCTTGAAGACGAGGATCTGGGAGCCGTTGCTGACCGCGATGCCCGCGGATTCCTGGCCCCGGTGTTGGAGGGCGTAGAGCCCGAAGTACGTGAGCTTGGCGACCTCTTCACCCGGAGCCCAGACACCGAAGACGCCGCAAGCGTCCTGGGGGCCCTTCTCGCCGGGGAGCAGGTCGTGGTTGAGTCGTCCGTCACCACGTGGCACGGCACCGAGTGTAGGCGAGATCGACCACTGGTCCGAATTGGGGACGCGGCACAGAACCGCCCCCACCGGGTCGGAGGTTCACACAAAAGCCGCGTAATAAAGCCTTTGGGGGGTCCTACGGGCGAGTAGGTGGGGCGGAAGGGCGTGCCGCACATCACTCTCCGCACGCCCGAGCGGGGCCGGGCCGGGCCGGGGGCAGCCACCGTGCGGGGCCGTCCCTGCGACCCGGTCCTCCGTCCGCGTCACCCGGCCGTCGCCGCCACTCCCCTGCCGGTGTCCGCGGAGGTGAGGGTCAGACTGCGGTGGTCCAGCTCGTACGACACCTTGCCCGTGAGGGCCTCGGTCACGGCCTTCTCGAGCATCCCGGCGGTACCCGCGCACATCTTGCGAGTGCTGGACAGCCGGCCGACGGTGAGCGTCGACCCGGACGTCTTAGCCTCGGCGCGGAAGTCGTTGCAGCCGAGATTGCCGCTCAGCGAGCCGTCCTTGCCGATGACGAAGTGGGCCCTGCCCTCGGTGCCGGGCGGCAGCGAGGCGGTCGTCTCCTCCTTGAGCAGAGAGGTGACGGTCCACTTGGTGCCCGCGAGCGGGGCGGCGGGCTGCGCGCTCAGCGCGATGGAGTCGCCCCCGGCGGCGGCCAGGGTCAGGTTCCTCCCCGACACCTTCGCCTTCAGCTCACCGGAGAAGGCCGTGCGCAGGGCCTCCTCGAAGCCCGCGACGCCCTGAGGGCAGCCCATCTCCGTCATCTGACCGCGCCCGACGGTGATGGTGTCGCCCTCGATCGTCACATCGGCCCCGAAGTGGTTGCAGCCGTAGTTGCCCTCGGCGCGGCCCTTCGCGCCGTCCTTGCCCGCTTCCCCGGTCGTGAACTCCACATGGGCCCCGGTCGGGGCCTCGGACCTCTTGCCGTCGACGGTCACGTGCTGGACGGTCCAGTGCACGCCGGTGACGGGCGCCGCGGGCCGCACGGAGCCGCCCGCGTCGTCCCCCGCACCCTGGCCCGGGCCCTTCTGGGAGCCGCAGGCCGTCAGCGTGATCGCGGCCGTCAGCGCGGCCACCGTGGGAACGATCAGTTGAGTACGCATGTCGTTCGGACGGGACGGGCGGGGCTGAGGTTCCCCGGGAGCAGTCAGGCCGTCACGGGAAGCAGCGCCGACAGGTCGGAACGCTCGCCGCTCGCGCTCACCCTCGCCGCCTCCCGCGCCGCCGCCCAGTCCTCGCGTCCCGTGGCGAGCCGGACCCAGGTCAGCGGGTCGGTCTCGACGACGTTCGGGGGTGTGCCGCGGGTGTGCCGGGGCCCCTCGACGCACTGCACCACGGCGTACGGCGGAATCCTCAGCTCCACCGAGCCGCCGGGGGCCTTCGCGGCGAGCGCGTCGGCGAGCAGCCGCACACAGGCGGCGAGCGCCTGGCGGTCGTACGGGAGGTCCAGGCCGGTGGCGTCCGCCAGGTCGTCGGTGTGGACGACCAGTTCCACGGCACGGGTGACGAGGTGGTCGGCGAGCCGCACGGCACCGGCCCCGGTCTGGACGAGCCGCTCGCCGGACACGCCCGCCAGCGCGGATTCGACCTCCCCCGCAGTCCGCGCGTACAGGGCCGGGAGGTCCTCGGAGGCTGCCACCGCCGTGCCCGTGCCCCCGCCGACGGCGCCGGCCCACTCGGCGGTCGGGAGGGGCCGGTCCAGGAGCGTCACATCGGCCCTCGCCGGCTCCGGGAGGTCGAGGGCCCCGGCGACGGCGCCGAACGTCTGCGCGATGTGCGCCGCCAGTTCGCGGACGGTCCAGTCCCCGAGCCGGGTCGGCAGTGCCAGCTGCTCGGTCGTCAGACCCCCCACGGCTTCCCGGACATGTCCGAACTGCGCGAGGACGGCGGTGCGGAGCCTGACGGGGTCGTATCTGCGGGCGCGCTTCCTGGCCGGTGGCATGGGGCCGAGACTAACCCGCCCCTCGGACACCGACCCGGGCCGAGGCGGCTGCCTGGCGACCGGCCCGTGCCCGGCGGACGATGAAGGGGGGCCGTAACGGCGAGGAAGGAGTGTGGCGGACATGTCCGAGCACCCGCACACCGCCCTGGTCCGCCGGGGCTACGAGGCGTTCGGCAGGGGTGACATGGAGACCCTCCGCTCCCTGCTGACGGCGGACTGCGTGCACCACGTGCCCGGCGGCAGCCGGATCTCGGGGCACTACAAGGGCCAGGACAACATCCTTGATCTGTACCGGGAGCTCGGTGAGCTCACTGGCGGCACCCTGCGGGTCGAGCTCAGGGGCGCCTTCCCCGACGGCCGCGGGCATGTGATGGCCGTCCACACGTACTACGCCGACCGTGGCGACCGCGGGATCGAGATGCCCGGCGGACTCTGGTTCACGATCGTCGGCGGCAAGATCTCCGACATCGACGAGTGCGTTCAGGACATCGACGAGGCGGACGCTTTCTGGGGCGCCGCAGGCTGAGCGGTGGACGTCTCCGCGTCGCGCGGCACACCCACCCCGTGCCAGGTGCACGGGACGCCGGCCCGGAGAGCTCGGCCGCCTCGCGGCGGCCGTCGACGGTCTCGCGCAGCAGGCGCAGCCGCATCGGATGCCCCAGGGCCGCGAAGGCGTCGGCGAACTCCGACCGGTCGTCGTCCAGCGGCTCCTCGGTGAGCGTTGCCGATCCGAGGCGACGCGATTCGTGCCCGCACACGACGGAGTCCCCGCCCGGACCGTGCCCGGGCGGGGACTCCGCCGTGTCGGCGACTCAGGCGAACAGCGCCGGCACCGTCACCTCGTGCGCGGCGCGCAGCTCGCTCAGCGGGACGGTGAACTCGCCCTGCACCTCCACCGCGTCCCCGTCGACCACGCCGACGCGGTGGGCCGGGAGCCCCCGCGCACCGCACATGTCGGTGAAACGGAGCTCCTCGCTGCGGGGCACCGCGACGACGGCCCGGCCCGCGGACTCGGAGAAGAGGAACGTGAAGGCGTCGAGACCGTCCGGCACGACCAGCCGGACGCCCCGCCCGCCGCGCAGGCAGGACTCGGTGACCGCCTGGATCAGACCGCCGTCGCTCAGGTCGTGCGCCGCGTCGATCATCCCGTCGCGGGAGCCCGCGATCAGGATCTCCGCGAGCAGCCTCTCCCGGTCCAGGTCGACCTTCGGCGGCAGACCGCCGAGGTGGTCGTGGACCACCTGGGACCAGGCCGACCCGCCGAACTCCTCGCGCGTGTCGCCCAGCAGGTAGAGCAGCAGGCCCTCCTCGGCGAACGCGATCGGCGTACGGCGCGTCACGTCGTCGATCACACCGAGCACGGCCACGACCGGTGTCGGGTGGATCGCCGTCTCGCCCGTCTGGTTGTAGAGCGAGACGTTGCCGCCGGTCACGGGGGTGCCGAGCCGCTGGCAGCCGTCCGCAAGACCACGGGTGGCCTCGGCGAACTGCCACATGACGGCCGGGTCCTCGGGCGAACCGAAGTTCAGGCAGTCGGAGACGGCGAGCGGCTTGGCACCCGACGCGGCGACGTTGCGGTACGCCTCGGCCAGGGCGAGCTGCGCGCCCGTGTACGGGTCGAGCTTCGCGTAACGGCCGTTGCCGTCCGTCGCGACCGCCACACCGAGGTTGGTGTCCGGGTCGATGCGGACCATGCCGGCGTCCTCGGGCTGGGCGAGCACGGTGTTGCCCTGCACGAAGCGGTCGTACTGGTCCGTGATCCAGGACTTGGCGGCCTGGTTCGGCGACGCGACCAGCTTCAGGACCTGCTCGCGCAGTTCCTCGGACGAGGCCGGACGGGGCAGCCTGCCCGCGTCGTCCGCCTGGAGCGCGTCCTGCCACTCGGGACGGGCGTACGGGCGGTGGTACGTCGGGCCCTCGTGGGCGACGGTGCCCGGCGGCACGTCGACGATCTGCTCGCCGTGCCAGAAGATCTCCAGCCGCTCGCCCTCCGTCACCTCACCGATCACGGTGGCGATGACGTCCCACTTCTCGCAGATCTCCATGAAGCGGTCGACGTGCCGCGGCTCGACGATCGCGCACATGCGCTCCTGCGACTCGCTCATGAGGATCTCCTCGGGCGAGAGGGTCGCGTCGCGCAGCGGCACGGTGTCGAGCTCGACGCGCATACCGCCGGAGCCCGCGGAGGCCAGTTCGGAGGTGGCACAGGAGAGACCGGCGCCACCGAGGTCCTGGATGCCGGCGACCAGCTTCTCCTGGAAGACCTCCAGGGTGCACTCGATGAGGAGCTTCTCCTGGAACGGGTCGCCGACCTGGACCGCGGGCCGCTTGGCGGGCTTCGTGTCGTCGAAGGTCTCGGAGGCGAGCACGGAGACGCCGCCGATGCCGTCACCGCCGGTACGGGCGCCGTACAGGATGACCTTGTTGCCCGCGCCGGACGCCTTGGCCAGGTGGATGTCCTCGTGCTTCATGACGCCCACGCACAGCGCGTTGACCAGCGGGTTGCCCTGATAGCAGGAGTCGAAGACGACCTCGCCTCCGATGTTGGGCAGGCCCAGGCAGTTGCCGTAGCCGCCGATGCCCGCCACGACACCGGGCAGCACGCGCTTGGTGTCGGGGTGGTCCGCGGCGCCGAAGCGCAGCGGGTCCATGACCGCCACCGGCCGGGCGCCCATCGCGAGGATGTCCCGGACGATGCCGCCGACACCGGTGGCCGCGCCCTGGTAGGGCTCGATGTAGCTGGGGTGGTTGTGCGACTCGACCTTGAAGGTGACCGCGTAGCCCTGGCCGACGTCGACGACGCCCGCGTTCTCGCCGATGCCGACGAGCAGCGCGTCGTTCTCGGGGGCCTTCTCGCCGAACTGCTTCAGATGGACCTTGCTGCTCTTGTACGAGCAGTGCTCGGACCACATGACGGAGTACATGGCGAGCTCGGCGCCGGTCGGGCGGCGGCCGAGGATCTCGCGGATGCGCGCGTACTCGTCCTCCTTGAGGCCGAGGTCCTTCCAGGGCTGCTCGGTCTCGGGCGTCTCGGTGGCGTGCTTGACGGTGTCGAGGGTCACGCTCGGTCGCTCCTTCGCGTGCGGATGGTGCTGCGGACGCGGGCGGGGCGCTCACTCGCTCCCTCGGCTGCTCCGGTGTCGAGGGTCACGCTCGGTCGCTCCTTCGCGTGCGGATGGTGCTGCGGACGCGGGCGGGGCGCTCACTCGCTCCCTCGGCTGCTCCGGTGTCGAGTTTCATGCGGCGACCAGCCTCTTGATGATCGAGGTGAAGAACCCGAGGCCGTCCGTGCCGCCTGTGCCGACGAGGGGCTCCACGGCGTGCTCGGGGTGGGGCATCAGCCCGACGACATTGCCCGCGGCGTTGGTGATTCCGGCGATGTCGCGCAGCGAGCCGTTCGGGTTCAGGTCCAGGTAGCGGAAGGCGACCCGGCCCTCGGCCTCGAGCTCGTCGAGGACGCGCTCGTCGGCGACGTAGCGACCGTCCATGTTCTTCAGCGGAACGGAGATCTCCTGACCCTGCTCGTAGTCGGCGGTCCAGGCCGTCTCCGCGTTGTCCACCCGCAGCTTCTGGTCGCGGCAGATGAAGTGCAGATGGTTGTTGCGGAGCATCGCGCCCGGCAGCAGATGGGCCTCGGTGAGGATCTGGAAGCCGTTGCAGATCCCGAGGACCGGCATCCCGGACTTCGCCCGGTCGATGATCGTTTCCATCACCGGCGAGAAGCGGGAGATGGCGCCCGCCCGGAGATAGTCGCCGTAGGAGAAGCCTCCCGCGAGGACGACCGCGTCGACCTGCTTGAGGTCCTTGTCGCGGTGCCACAGCGAAACGGGCTCGGCGCCCGCGAGACGGACGGCGCGCAGTGCGTCCTGGTCGTCGAGCGTCCCAGGAAACGTGACGACACCGATACGAGCCGTCACGACTCCACCTTGACGACGAAGTCCTCGATGACGGTGTTCGCGAGGAACGTTTCCGCCATCTCGTGGATACGGGCGAGGGCGGCCTCGTCGACCGGCCCGTCGACCTCGAGTTCGAAGCGCTTTCCCTGACGTACGTCCGCGATCCCCTCGAAGCCCAGGCGGGGCAGTGCGCGCTGCACCGCCTGGCCCTGCGGGTCGAGGATCTCCGGCTTGAGCATGACGTCGACTACGACGCGTGCCACTGGCACTCCCGATGGTGTGGTGCTGAAGGCGGTTCCCTCAGCGTACCCGCCCGAAAAATCTACGCGCATAGATATACGGAGAACGCGAAGGGGAAATCCAGGGAAAAACCGAGCCGACCCATTGCCGAGGACACGCGGACACAATTGACTGGGCTTCCCAATACGATGCCGCCCGCTGTACAAAGGAATACAGCGGAAAGCAGCATTGCCCCCGCAACAGCCGGAATACCGGATACGCCCCGGGTCAGCACTGACCTGTACCGACCCGCACGGCGGACCGCAGGAAAGGACCGATATCCGTGGCGCAGCGCGTAGTGGTGACGCTCTTCGACGACATCGACGGCGGAACGGCGGCGGAAACGGTTTCGTTCGGGCTGGACGGGAAGTCGTACGAGATCGACCTCAATCCCGCCAATGCAAAGAAACTGCGCACCGCCCTCGCGCCCTACATGGCAGCGGGACGCAAGGCGGCCCGGCACGCCGGCCGGCCGCGCAAGGAGTACCGGCGTACCGACCTCGCCCCGGACCCGGCCGCCGTCCGGGCCTGGGCGCAGTCCAACAAGATGGACGTGCCGGCGCGCGGCCGGATCCCCAAGCGCGTCTACGAGGCCTTCCGGGAGGCGAGCTGAACACCCGCCCGCACGGCGGGAGAAGACCCGCAGGCCCGGCTCCGGCGAGAACCGAGTTGCGCTGCACCCCCGCAGGTGGGCTAAAGTCTGGATCACGCCGAGGGGCGAGGCCGGAGGGCCGGACCTCACGGAGCGTGCGGGTGTAGTTCAGTAGTAGAACAGCCCTCTTCCAGAGGGAAGGCGCAGTGTGCAATTCCTGTCACCCGCTCCGCACCACGTACCGACCACCTCGGTGGATCGGGTACAGTGGTGGACGCACCGCCAGTGAGAGCTGAGCGGGAGCAATGCGGACGTGGCTCAGTTGGTAGAGCATCACCTTGCCAAGGTGAGGGTCGCGAGTTCGAATCTCGTCGTCCGCTCGGGTACGAAGGCCCCGGTCATCTCGACCGGGGCCTTCGTCGTGTCCCCCTCCGCCTCCTTTCCTTCCCCGTTCCGCCCACTGGTTCTGACATTTGTCATGCGCGCCGATGACAGCGCGCACTGCCGACGGCCGGGGTCCGGCGGAACGCTGGATCCATGAACAGCGATGGGCACGTGATCGAGGCAGCCGGACTGCGCCGCGGTTACCACGGCGGGTTCGAGGCTGTGAGCGGAATCACCTTCTCAGTGGGGCGCGGTGAACTCTTCGCGCTGCTCGGGACGAACGGCGCCGGCAAGACCTCCACCGTCGAACTGCTGGAGGGACTCGCCCTCCCGAGCGCCGGCACCGTGCGCGTCCTCGGCCGCGATCCGTACCGCGAACGGGCCGCCGTACGGCCCCGGATCGGGGTCATGCTCCAGGAGGGTGGATTCCCCTCCGACCTGACGGCCGCCGAGACGGTGCGGATGTGGGCCGGCTGCACCAGCGGCGCCCGCCCCGCGGGGGAGGCGCTGGATCTCGTGGGTCTCGGGCGGCGGTCCGGCGTCCGGGTCAAGCAGCTGTCCGGCGGCGAACGGCGCAGGCTCGACCTCGCGCTGGCCCTGCTCGGCCGGCCCGAGGTCCTCTTCCTCGACGAGCCGACGACCGGCCTCGACGCCGAAGGGCGCCGCGACACCTGGCAGTTGGTACGGGAACTGCGGGACGCCGGCACGACCGTGGTGCTGACCACGCACTACCTGGAGGAGGCGGAAAGCCTGGCCGACCGGCTGGCGATCATGCACGCCGGGCGGATCGTCGCCACCGGCACCCCGGACGAGGTGACCGCCTCGCGGCCGTCGCGCATCCGCTTCCTCCTGCCGGGGGAGGTACCCGCCTCCCGGCTGCCGCTCACACTGCGGGCCGCCGCGGACGGACAGCGCGTCGAGATCCGCACCCGTGAACTGCAGCGCTCGCTCGGCGAACTGCTGCGCTGGGCGGACGAGGCCGGCGTACGGCTCGACCGCCTCGACGCCCGCTCCGCCTCGCTCGAGGAGGCGTTCCTGGAGATCGCCCGGCCGGGCACGGACACGGAACTGGCAGGTGCCCTGTGAACACGAACACCACGCACACGAACACCACGCATGCGAGCACCGCACGGACCGAGACGGCGGGCCAGAGCGGGGCGAGCCGGGCGACGGGGGCCCCGGCCGGGTCCGGAGCCGGGACCACGGCCGCCGGACGGCTGGGCGCCCTGGGCCGGGCCGAGCTGACCCTCCTCGTGAGGAACCGGACCGCGCTGTTCGTCGCGCTGCTGATGCCGGTCGCGATGGTGGGCGCCCTGCGCGGGACGCTCGGCGGGATGGATCTCGCGGGAGCCGGCCTGAGCATCGCGGAAGCCCTCATGACCGGGGGAGTCGGCATGGTGCTGATCCTGGTCGTGTACCTCAATCTCACCTCGGCCTTCGTCGCCCGGCGCGAGGAGCTGGTGCTCAAGCGGCTGCGGACCGGCGAGGTGTCCGACACGGAGATCCTGGCCGGAACGGCGCTGCCCGCGGCCGCGCTCGCACTCGCGCAGAGCGCCCTGGTGGTCGCCGCCGGGGTCGTGCTCCTCGGCGCGGACGCCCCCCGGCGGCCCGAACTCCTCTCCGCCGGAGCGCTGCTGGGCACCGTCGTGATGACGGCCCTGGCCGCCGCGACCTCCGCGATCACCCGGACCGTGGAGAGCGCGCAGATCACCACCCTTCCGCTGTTCATGGTCTCGGCGGGCGGCTCCGGGCTGTTCATCCCGCTCGACGTGCTGCCGGACCGGGTCGTCTCGGTGTGCGAACTGCTGCCGATGACCGGCGTGATGCGCCTCGTGGAGGCCGGCGTGGGCGGCGGCGCGGACACCGCACGACTCACCGGCGCGGCAATCAACGCGCTGGCCTGGACCGTGATCTCGGTGTTTGCTGTGCGACGGTGGTTCCGCTGGGAGCCGCGGCGCTGAGGACCGGAGGGATCGGGGGTGTCCCGGGTGCGGGTACGGGGCTGGAGCGGGCGCAGCGGGCTCGCCAAGGTGGACCTCTACACACGCGGCACCGTGTACCTGCTCGTCTGGGTGGCGCTGCTCGCGCTGACGCTGCTCATGCTGACCCGGCCCGTGCGCCTCGGCGCACACCCCGCCGTGGCCGTCGGCGCCCCGCTGCTCGCGGTGGCGAACGGCGTGGTCTCCACCCTGCTGGCCCGGCACGCGATGGGCGCCTATCTGGGGCAGGGCCCGGTCCCCCGGAGGCTGGTCGGCGGGGCCGCGTTCGTGGCGGCCCTGGCAACCGGCACGGCACTGTGGCTGGCCGCGACGGTCGGCATGGAGGGGACGCTGCCCATGGCACTGTCGACCGCCCTCGTCCCCTTCGCGACGGCGCACTGCCTGATCGTGCGGCGACGAACGACGGTACTGGTCCACGGGGGCGTGCTGGCTCTGCTGGGCGTGCTGGTGCCACTGACCGGCCGGGGCACCGCGGAGACCCTGTTCACCCTCGGGACGGTCGCCTTCACCATCGGCTGGCTCGCCTTCACCGCTCGTGTCTCGATGTGGGTCCTCGCGGTGATGTGGGAACTGCGTGAGGCCCGGGACGTGCAGGCGCGACTCGCGGTCGCGGAGGAGCGGCTGCGGTTCGGCCGGGACCTGCACGACGTGCTGGGCCGCAACCTCGCGGTGATCGCGCTGAAGAGCGAACTCGCCGTACAGCTCGCGCAACGCGGGGGCGAGCACCGGGCGCTGGAGCAGATGACCGAAGTGCAGCGCATCGCCCGGGATTCCCAGCGCGAGGTCCGGGACGTCGTACGCGGCTACCGGGGCGCGGATCTGCGGACCGAACTGGACGGGGCCCGAGGGGTGTTGGGTGCCGCGGGAATCAGCTGCACGATCGGATCGCCGGAGGACGGGCGGACGGCCGACGGCCTTCCGGTGGAGATCCAGTCCGCGCTCGCCTGGGTCGTCCGCGAGGCCACGACGAACGTACTGCGCCACGGGGACGCCGCGCAGTGCGCCATCGGGCTCACGACGACGGTCGGCGCCGCGGTCCTGACCGTGGAGAACGACGGTGTCCGGGCTCCGGCCGCCCCCGGCGCCCCCGGGACCGGTCTCACCGGGCTGCGGGAGCGTCTGGCCGCGCTGGGCGGCACGCTGAACGCGGGCCCCGCCCCGGGCGCCCGCTTCCGCCTCACCGCACGAGTGCCGGTCCCGGCGGGGGGCACGCCCGACGTGCCGAGGCAGGAGCCCCCCGCGCCGCCCGGCGGGACGGACGAACCCGCGGAGGCCGGAGGCGCGGCGGACGAACCCGCGACGGGCGGGAGCACGACGGACGAACGCGCGCCTGGCGGGGAACCCGGCGGAACGGAACGGGACGCCGTGGTGTGACGTACGGGACAGGCGGAACGGAGAGCGAGAACGCGAGGAGGGACTGGGCGTGACGCAGGATCGCGTGCGGGTGCTGCTGGCCGACGACGAGCATCTGATCCGTGGCGCGCTCGCCGCGCTGCTCGCGCTCGAGGACGATCTGCTCGTCGTCGCGGAGGCCGCATCCGGTACGGAGGCTCTGGCGATGGCCCGCTCGCACCGGCCGGACGTGGCCGTACTGGATCTCCAGATGCCCGGCGGCGACGGTGTGAAGGTCGCCACATCGCTGATGGCGGAGCTGCCCGGCTGCCGGACGATGATCGTGACCAGTCACGGCCGCCCCGGCCATCTCAAGCGCGCGCTCGCGGCCGGGGTGCGCGGATTCGTGCCGAAGACGGTCAGCGCCCGGCGGCTCGCCGAGATCATCCGTACGGTGCACGAGGGAAGCCGTTATGTCGACCCCGAGTTGGCCGCCGACGCCATCTCCGCCGGGGACTCCCCGCTCACCGCGCGGGAGGCGGAGGTGCTGGAACTGGCCGGGGACGGAGCACCGGTCGCGGAGATCGCCGAGCGGGCCTCGCTCTCACCGGGCACGGTCCGCAACTACCTGTCGTCGGCGGCGGCGAAACTGGGCGCGGAGAACCGGCACACCGCGGTGCGCCTCGCACGCGAGCGAGGTTGGGTATAGTGGGCTCCGCGCCACGGCGCATGCGGACGTAGCTCAGTTGGTAGAGCGCAACCTTGCCAAGGTTGAGGTCGCGAGTTCGAGCCTCGTCGTCCGCTCCAGTCGAGAAGCCCCCGGCCCCGCGGCCGGGGGCTTCTTCGCGTCACGACCAGGCGGTGCCGGTCAGCAGCTCGTACGCCTCCAGGTAGCGGGCACGGGTCGCCTCCACGACGTCCCGCGGAAGGGCCGGCGGGGGCTGCTCGCTCCTGCGGTCCCAACCGGAGGCCGGCGACGTCAGCCAGTCGCGCACGTACTGCTTGTCGTACGACGGCTGGGCGCGGCCCGGCCGCCACTGGTCGGCGGGCCAGAAACGCGAGGAGTCCGGGGTCAGCACCTCGTCCGCGATGATCAGCCGCTCGCCGTCGAAGCCGAACTCGAACTTGGTGTCGGCGAGGATGATGCCGCGCTCACGGGCGATGTCCCGGGCGCGGGCGTAGACGTCGAGCGTCGTCCGGCGCAGCAGCGCGGCCGTCTCCGCGCCGACCTGACGGGCGACCTCCTCGAACGGCACGTTCTCGTCGTGGTCGCCGACCGCGGCCTTGGTGGCGGGGGTGAAGATCGGGGCGGGCAGCTCCGAACCGTCCACCAGCCCCTCGGGCAGGGCCAGCCCGCAGACCGTACGGCTCTCGTCGTACTCGGCGAGGCCGGAGCCGGTGAGGTAGCCGCGGGCGACGCACTCGACCGGGACCATGTCGAGGGCCTTGCAGACGAGAGTGCGGCCGGCCCAGTCGGCGGGGGCGCCGGCCGGGAGGTCGGTGGAGATCACGTGGTTGGGCACGAGGTCCGACAGACGGTCGAACCACCAGAGGGAGAGCCGGGTGAGCACCCGCCCCTTGTCGGGGATCTCGGTGGGCAGCACCCAGTCGTACGCGGAGATGCGGTCGCTCGCCACCATCACGAGGTCCCCGGCCTCGTTCTCGTAGAGATCGCGCACCTTGCCCGTGTGGAGGTGGGTGAGGCCCGGGACCTGAATCGGCTCGGGCTTTTCTACGAATCCGGACACGGTTCCTCCGCGTAGGTTGATCCAGGAGCGCTTCCGATTCTCCCCCACCCGGGGACCGCGGCGGGCCGGAGGGTCCGTCCGTCCACTCCGTGGGGGACTCCCCCCTCCCCGGCGGTTCCGGAGGGACGCGGCCCGGGGCGCGGCCGGGGACTCAGTCGCGTTTGCAGATCCGGTCGAGGAGGTTGGCGGTGGCGCGCTGGATCCGCTCGTCCACGTGGCCCGGCCGGTCCAGGGCCGGCGACCAGGCGAAGGTGCCGGAGGCGAAGACGAGCGCGCCGGACGGGGCCCTGTAGAGCGAGGTCTCGTGATGGCGGATGGCGCCGTCGCCGTCGGTGTACGGGGAGTGGGCCAGCAGGATCCGGCCCTCGTGCTCGGGGAGCGGTGCCCGGGGGAAGTAGCGGTCGGCCTCCCCCGCGACCAGTCCGGGGATCTCGTCGCCGTCCCCGGCGCCCGTCGCCTCCCACAGCCAGTGGCCGGCGTTGCGCACCACCATCGGGTGGGGCTCGGGCACCCGACCCGCGTACTGGATGCCGAGCAGTTGCTGCTCGGCGCGGTCGATCTCGCGCCAGAGGGCGGAGCGACCGGGGCCGCGTCGCTTGCGGCAGGTCAGCAGCCGGTCGGCGACGCCGGACGGGGAGGGGCCGAGCTCCACCTGCCAGTACATGGTGTTGGCCGACAGGAACACGAGGGACGTGCCGTGCTCGCGGGCCAGCTCGGCGGTCCGGCGCATGGGCGCCGACCAGTACTCGTCGTGGCCGGGGAAGACCAGTCCGCGGTAGCGGGTCGGGTCGATCCGCCCGGCGTGCAGATCACGGGTGTCGGCGTACGCGAGGTCGTAGCCGTACCGCTCGGCCCACCGGATGAAGTCGTACGCATGCCCGACGTGCAGCGGGAGGCCGGCCCCGGCGTAGGGGCGGTCGAAGGAGACCGTGACCGCGGCGTCGTTCTCCCCGAGCAGCCGGCCGTGCTCGTCCCAGGCGTGGTAGAGGCTGGCTCCGGTCCGCCCGTCCTCCGGGTAGAGGTTGTACGCCTGCCATGTGATGTCGGGCATGAGCAGCAGCAGATCCGCGGGGCGGCTGTCGCGGACCGTGAAGGGGATGTGCGAGCGGTAGCCGTCCTCGGTGGTGAGGACGGCGACGTGGGCGCCGACGGACCAGAACGACGGCACCTGCAGCCGCCAGGAGAGCCACCAGTGGTGGCAGGAGACCGTGCGGTCGGCGGCGAGCGGCGGCGGCTGGACGATCCCGGCGAGACGGGGGCTGGTGATGATCTTGGAGGCGCCGTCACCGCCGTAGTGGCCGATGCGGTACACGTCGACCGAGAAGCGCTGGGGCGGGTCGACCGTGATGTGGAAGTCGATCGCCTCGCCGGGGGCGACCGCGCCGTTGGACGCGAAGCCCTTGATCTGGCGGTGCACGTCGTCGGCGGTGCGCAGGCCGCGTGAGCGCCCGCGGCCCGCGGCCGCGTCCGGGTCCGCGTACCAGGGCACGACCTGGCCGGTGTCGTCGAAGTAGTGCTCGCTGCCGCGCAGCCAGGGCAGCGGGCCCTGCCCGAACGGATCCGTGACGGCATGGGCGAGGGCACCCGATTCCCAGCGCCGGATCGGCTCGGCCCCACGGATGTCCTCCGCCCCCATCGTGCGCCCCTCCCTCGTCCCCTGAGACCGGTCCCGGCGCGCTGACCGTCAGCGCCGGTCCCAGCACATCACATAACGCACGCACACCGTCACCGTTCGTCGTGAATTGACGTGAACGGAACGCAACATTCCGGCCTGGGGTGGCGGAAACCGTCCGGGGCTCCCCTCACACCAGACGGACCGGCTTCTCAGCACGCACGCCCGCCGTCGCCAGCCAGGAACGCAGCGGCTCCGGGTCCCCGTCCTCGACCAGACTGAGCACCCGGGTACCCAGGTCCGCACGGCGCTCACCGTTGATGAGCAGGGCCGGTCCGTCCAGCCAGTCCATGCCCGGGGCGGCGCCGGCGGTGTCCACGGCCGCGCAGCACACCATGGCCGTCACATGGTCGGCGAGCAGCTCCCGCGGGGTGCGCGGCGGTTGGAGGGGGACGAGGGGCAGCGGGTCGTTGCCCCAGGGATCCGGGGCGTCGCCCGTGCGGTCCGCGGCCCGCGGCGGTGCGGTCGAACGCTCGCGCGCGGCCTCCTCACGGGCCACGTCGGCGCTGATCCCGGCGGCGAGCACCGCGCCGGGCCCGTCGGTGCCCGGCGCCCCGGGCACGGGCGGGACCTGGGCCGGGGCGTCGGCCGGCGGCTCGGGCGCCGCCCCGGAGCGGCCGGCGAGGTGCTCCATCACGCGGGCCAGCGTGGGGCCCGCGGGAACACCCGCGGACGGCCGCACGCCCATCGCGTCGAGGACCCGGTGCAGCCGGGCGGCCTCCGTGCGCCACTTCCGGTCGACGACCTCTTCCGGATACTGCTGCCAGTCCACCGGCGACCAGTCCGGCCCGATCTCGGAGGGCCCGCCGTGGAAAAGCCTGGCGGCCAACAGGGACGCGGCCTCGTCGACCGCCCCCGGCTCCTCCAGCAGATCGCAGGCGGGGCGCTCCCCGAGCCGGGAGGCGAAGCCCTCCGCCAGCCGGTCGCGGCGGGAGAGCTCGGTGAGCGCCGAGACGACTCCCGCGTCGAGGCGGCTCGGCCACCGCCCCATCCGCCAGGCGGGCAGCGCCACGCGGGTCAGCAGACGGTCCCATCCCGCGTACGCGAGGCCGACCTGTTCCTGCGCCACGATCCTCAGCCCGTAGTCCACGGCCTGGGCACGCTCGGAGGCGGCCGCGGCGACTCCGCGCTCCATCTCCGCGGCATGACCGCGGCAGCCGCGCAGCAGAACCCGGGCGACCCGCCCCACGGCCCCGCAGGCGAGCCTTCGCACCGGCCCGAGCCCGGGACGGGCCGCGAGCCCGGCCGCGGCGTCCAGGCCGCGCACGAACCGACGGGCAGCGGCTATGTCGGGATGCGCCGACGGGCCCGTGCCGGCGACGACCGGCGCGAGCACGGCGCGGAGCTCCGCGACCCGCATCCACCACAGGAACGGGGAGCCGATGACCAGGACGGGTGCGCCGTCCCGGGACGTGGTCCGGGGCGCGCGGCGAGGGCCGTGCGCCCGGTGCGTACGGTCCTCCAGCCAGCTGTCGCAGTCGGGGGTGAGGGCCACGGCCGACGGCGCGGGCACGTCCATCCGTTCGGCCAGGTCCTCCACCAGCCGGTACAGATCGGGGGCCGCGGCCGGGGCCAGCGGCACCGTCGGGCTGACGGCGGGCCTGGCCCGCGCTATGACGGCGGCGACCACGGCGGCGGCCAGCAGAACGAGGACGGCGGCGGAGGTGACCACCCAGCGCGCGAGGTCCCAGCGGCCACCGCCGATCCGGCCGGTGACCCCGCCGACGAACAGCACGACGGCGACGGCGGCGGGCAGCAGCACCAGGGCCAGCGCCCTGCTGCGCACCCGCAGCACGGCGAGGGCACGGGAACGCGCGGTCAGCGCGCCCGCCTCCTCACCGACGACGGTTCCGGACACGGCCGGACTCACCCCCTCTGCCCTTCGGCGGCGTTGCTCACTCCCCCACTGTGGCACCCGTCACGGACATCGCAATGTCGGTGGGCCAAGTGCCGGAACGCTTGCGCCGCACCCTAGTTGGGCCTTTCCCGGCCGTCATCCGGATGGGGCAGCGGTCACTCGATGGAATGCCTTTGGGCAAAGCTGCTGACATTGTGACCAGGGCCTTGCAGACCCCCGGACCTCGCCGAACGGGCGGGCTGCCGCCGTACCCGGGTCCGGGCACCGCCCCCTGGGGGACGGCCGCGCGGCGGTCGGACGAACAGGCCGGCAGGGGCGGTGGGCCGGACGGGTCCGGACCCGCCACGAGCGGGCCGGCGTGACCCGCTCCCGGGCCTCCTGAGGAAGAGCGGGCGGGGGAAGCGCCACCGGACCGGGGAGCGGCCGCCGCGGCAGAAGCGACTCGCCCCCGCCCGTCTGCGGTGGAGCCCGGTGGGCGGGGCCGCGCGGTGGGCGGTGGAACCCGACGGGTGGGCGCCGGACGGGCGGTGGGCGGATGGGCCCGGTGAGCGGTGGAACCCGACGGGCCTCAGGGGCGGGACGCCGCCTTCTCGGCGATGTCCCTGCGATGGTGCGAACCGTCCAGGTGGATGCGCTCCACCGCGGCGTACGCGCGCTCGCGGGCCTCGGTCAGGTCCCCGCCGGTCGCGGTCACCGACAGCACCCGGCCGCCGGCGCTGACGATCGCGTCGCCCTCCCGCCTGGTCCCGGCGTGCAGGACGTACGCGTGCGGCGCGTCCTGCACCGCGACCTCGTCGAGCCCGCCGATCGGGTCGCCGGTGCGGGGCGTTGCCGGGTAGTTGTGGGAGGCGATGACGACGGTCACGGCGGCGTCGCCGCGCCAGGTCAGCGGCGCCTCGTCGGCGAGGGTGCCGCGGGCCGCGTGCAGGAGGACGCCCGCGAGCGGGGTCTTGAGCCTGGCGAGCACCACCTGGGTCTCGGGGTCGCCGAAGCGGGCGTTGAACTCGATCACGCGCACGCCGCGGCTGGTGATCGCGAGACCCGCGTACAGCAGGCCGGCGAACGGTGTGCCACGGCGGCGGAGCTCGTCCACGGTGGGCTGGAGCACGGTCTCCATGACCTCGTCGACCAGCTTCGGATCGGCCCACGGAAGTGGCGAGTACGCGCCCATGCCGCCCGTGTTCGGCCCCTCGTCACCGTCCAGCGCGCGCTTGAAGTCCTGCGCCGGCTGGAGCGGGAGAACCGTCTCGCCGTCGGTGACGGCGAAGAGCGAGACCTCGGGTCCGTCCAGGTACTCCTCGATGACCACGCGGCCGCAGGCCAGCGCGTGCTCCCGGGCCCGCTCCAGATCGGCGGTCACGACCACGCCCTTGCCCGCGGCGAGCCCGTCGTCCTTGACGACGTACGGCGCGCCGAAGGCGTCCAGGGCCTCGTCGACCTCATCCGGGGTGGTGCAGACGTAGCTGCGCGCCGTGGGGACGTTCGCCGCGGCCATCACTTCCTTGGCGAAGGCCTTGGAGCCCTCGAGCCGGGCCGCCTCACGGGAGGGGCCGAAGCAGGGGATGCCCGCGGCTCTTACGGCGTCGGCGACACCGGCGACGAGCGGCGCCTCGGGGCCGACGACGACCAGATCGGCCTCGAGACGGCCGGCGAGTGCGGCGACGGCGTCGCCGTCGAGGGCGTCCACCGCGTGCAGCTCGGCGACGTCCGCGATGCCGGCATTGCCGGGCGCGCAGTGCAGAGCGGACACGTCGGGGTCGAGGGAGAGAGCGCGGCACAGGGCGTGTTCGCGGGCGCCGCCGCCGATGACGAGGACCTTCACGGCAGCCAGGGTAGCCCGCCCGCCACCGCTGACCTTGTGCGGGCCACCGAAGCGGCCCCGCCTATTCGTTTGTGTATTCCTCCACAACGGTGGCGCCGAGCTCCCGCACGATGAGGTCGTGACCGGACAGGGCCGAGTCCACGAGATCCGGATCGTCCTCTTCCGGGATGTCGTCCTCGATCGCGACGGGCTGCTGCGGCGGCGGGGCCTGCGGAGCCCCGGCCCCTGCCGACTCCGCAGCGGACGGGCCCTGCTGCGGGGCAGGACCGCCTCCCCCGCCCGGCGGCCGTGGGGAGGGCGCCGCAGGCTGCTGGGGCGGCCTCGGCGCCTGCGAAGGCTGAGGTGCGGGCGCGGCGGAGGCGGGCGGGGACTGGGCGGGCCGGCCGCCGTACCCCCCGTAACCGCCGCCGGACGATCCGCCCGGGCCGGGCGGGGGCTGCCCCGCACCGCCCGACGGGTCGATGATCGCCTCGATCTTCCACTGGACGTTGAACCGTTCGGCCAGCGCCTGCCTCAGCACGTCCTCGCTGCCGCTGCTCGCGAAGTTGTCACGTGCTCCGGCGTTGATGAAACCGAGTTGGAGGGTGGTGCCGTCGAAGCCTGCCACCTGGGCGTTCTGGCTGAGAAGGATCCAGGTGAAGCGGCGGCGGGTCTTCACCACCTCCAGGATGTCCGGCCACATGCTGCGCACCTGGGCGGCTCCCTGGGCCGCGGCGGGCGCGACCGGTTGCGACTGCGCGGGAGCAGCAGACGCGGGGGCGGGGGCCGCCGGAGGACGGGCGCCATGGCCGGGCGCGGCGGCCGAGGGCCAGGCGCCCGGACGTGCGGCACCACCACCGGAGCCGGGCGCCGCGGCACCCGGCCACGCGCCGGGGCGCGGCGCGGTGGACTCCTCGGCGGGGGCCGGGGACGGATCCGTCCGGGACTGCGGGACCGCGGACCCGGCGGGCTCCGTCTCCACGGGCTGCCGGGCGGGCTGCGGCGGGGCCGGCTCGGGCTGCGGCGGGGCCGCTTGCGGCTGGGCCTGGTCGGATGCCGCTCCTCCGCCCCGTACCGCCGCACGCGCGGCGGCGGGACCACCACCCGGAACCATCGGCGCGTGCGCCTCCGGACCCGGTACGTAGCCCATCGCCGGCCCGGATCCCTGCGCCGTAAACGCGGTGGCGCCGCGCTCCAGCCGGTCGAGCCTGGCCTGCAGGGACCGCTCGTCGTCGAAGGCCGCAGGCAGCAGCACCCGGGCGCAGATCAGCTCCAGCTGCAGCCGGGGCGAGGTGGCTCCCCGCATCTCCGTCAGCCCGGTGTTGACCAGGTCGGCGGCTCGGCTGAGCTCGGCGGACCCGAACACCTGGGCCTGCGCCTGCATCCGTTCGACCACGTCCGCCGGGCCATCGACGAGCCCCTTCTCGGCCGCGTCCGGCACCGCGGCGAGGATCACCAGGTCCCGCAACCGCTCCAGCAGATCCGCGACGAAACGGCGCGGGTCGTTGCCGCCCTCGATCACCCGGTCAACGACCTCGAACGCCGCGGCGCCGTCGCCCGACGCGAAGGCGTCCACGACCGAGTCCAGCAGCGATCCGTCGGTGTACCCCAGGAGGGACGTCGCCATGGCGTACGTCACACCGTCGTCCGCGGCTCCGGCCAGCAGCTGGTCCATGACCGACATCGAGTCGCGCACCGAACCAGCCCCGGCCCGCACGACCAGGGGGAGGACCCCGTCCTCGACGGGGATCCGCTCCCTGCCGCACACCTCGCCCAGATACTCCCTGAGGGTCCCGGGCGGCACGAGGCGGAACGGATAGTGGTGGGTGCGCGACCGGATCGTCCCGATGACCTTTTCGGGCTCGGTCGTCGCGAAGATGAACTTGAGGTGCTCCGGCGGCTCCTCGACCACCTTCAGCAGGGCGTTGAAGCCCGCCGAGGTGACCATGTGGGCCTCGTCGATGATGTAGATCTTGTACCGGCTGGACGCGGGCCCGAAGAAGGCCTTCTCCCGCAGCTCGCGGGCGTCGTCCACACCACCGTGCGACGCGGCGTCGATCTCGATGACGTCGATCGACCCGGGCCCGTTGCGCGCGAGGTCCCGGCAGGACTGGCACTCGCCGCAGGGGGCGGGGGTGGGGCCCTGCTCACAGTTCAGACACCGCGCGAGGATGCGGGCACTGGTCGTTTTTCCGCATCCGCGCGGCCCGCTGAACAGGTACGCGTGATTGACCCGGTTGTTCCGCAGCGCCTGCTGCAGCGGGTCGGTGACATGCTCCTGCCCGATGACCTCGGCGAAGGACTCGGGTCGGTAGCGGCGGTACAGCGCAAGGGACGACACGCATACGAGGTTATCGGGGCGCACCGACAATCACGGCGGCCGCTGGGGAACCGGGCCTCCGGGTCAGCGGGACGCTGGGGTCGGCCGGGCTCGTAGGATCCGCGACCGCACCGCCGGACCGGGATCCGGACGCCGAGCCGACCCCGACCCGCAGAACGCAAGGGCCCCCCACGCACCCGCCAGAGCCGACCTACCCTTGCTGCCTTCCGGCCCTGGGGGAGTTCAGTCAGATAGCGCCACGTGAGGGGCTGCGCACAGACTACCCGATGGTGGGGGCGGGGAACGAGTTCGCGAGCACTCCTCCGCGTCATGTAATGTTTCCGGCGGAGGATTCGCCTAGAGGCCTAGGGCGCACGCTTGGAAAGCGTGTTGGGGGCAACCCCTCACGAGTTCGAATCTCGTATCCTCCGCCAGTGCCTCACCGGGCACTTTGTCGAAGGGCCCCACCGTTCGCGGTGGGGCCCTTCGACGTTGCCCGTCTCAGTTTCCGTCTCAGTTGGTCTTCGGCAGCTCCCAGAGCGCATCGCCGACTTGCTGGGCGACCTTCAGCAGCATCGTTCCGGTGACGTGCATGTACCGAGCGCGCATACGTGCCGCTCCGCCGGGCTCCCAGCCCATGATCGCGTCGACCACGACGTCCGGACGCCGAGGATCAGCAGGACGGTCGCGGCTGTGTGGCGAGCGTCACGGAGCCGGCCGTCTCGCACTCCCGCGTCCCGCAGCAGTCGCTTCCAGACGTGGAAGTCGGTGTTCGGACTGAGCGGCCCGCCGGTCGGCGAGGCGAAGGCGTATCCCTTGTCCTCCCAGTCAAGGCGGCTCGCTCCGCTCCCCGCGCGCGGCGCTCTCAGTAGTCGTCCGCTCACACAAGTGCCCTTAGCCCCGCCGCGGGACTAGGCGGGTCTCTGCCTCAAGAGCGCCCTCACAGGCAGCCACGTGAGCACCTGTGTGGGCGAGCAGGTAAACAGTCCGCAGTTCTGAGTCTCGGTGGTTTAGTAGGTAGTCAACACAGGATTTGATCATAACGAGTGCGGTGCGAGGCAAGTCGCTGTTGCCGCCACCAGTGCCAAATAGCGGAATCACCGCCGATCGCAGTTCCTCACCACTTTGGTTCAAACGGTCAACCTCGGACAGGACGCTTCTTACACAGTTACCGATATCTCGGACCGGCCTATACCCCTGTCCTGCCTCACCCTCCACAGTAGCTACGTGAAGCACACGCTTTGCGCCGTTTGAGTACTCAATGCATCCCGCCGTAGTCGTAAAGACATGGCCAGCAGGCACGTGCGTTGCACCGCGCATAAGATCGTTAAGCTCATCGGCGACTATGTCTCTAATCACGTGCCCGACCTCGTCTTTCACCGAACCCAAGTAACGAATCGTGGCAGAAATTGTTGGTTCAGTGACCCGAGACATTTCCATGCGAGTGTTCTCAGAGTTCACCCACACGTCGATGCCATTAACGCTAGAAAGGCCACCAGTCATGAAGCCAACCTTGAATTTTTTCACCTCGCGCAGTTGACGCAGAACGCGCTCATGGGCAACTGGTAGCACATCTTTAGTTTGCCCCTTATCGGCGACACTAAGTCGCCTGGACATGTCTTTATTTTCCTTTTCGAGCTCAGTCACCTTCTTAGCTAGGGAGTCAATCCTTCGCGTCTTAGCGAGCCATACAAACGAGCAGATAACAAAAAAGCCGACAAAGCCAGCAGCTCCACCCAGCCTGAAACCAATCGCGCGCCCTTCAGAAACCGAATCAGGAAAGAGCGTAAAAAGCAGTGAGGCGCCTGACAGGGCATACAGCAACACAACTGGGAGTTGTAGCGCATATTGCGACCCAGCCCGGGCGGGACACAAGGTCCATACTTGCAGGACTACCCCCGCAATCAGCATTATTGCTGCGCCCACCAGTAGATAAGTCGTCAAGGTGTCACCTTGTAACTGTGTCTATCAAAAGTCGGCCAGCACCGGTGCATGAGTGGCCCTTTACCGATGGATGGCGGTCGACTAATCGGGGCGACCGTCTCCGCCTCCACCGGATATCGATGACGGATTCCCCACAGGGACCGGCCTGTCCCCCACGCTAACAGCTTCAAGAGTTCAAGTTGAGTGGTCACCTTTCACACCTTCCGGAGATTCCTTGATTGTTCCGCCAGAGTAGGCCCGTCCATGTTCCGCAAGGTATTCCTGGTGTTCGGGAGGCAGTCGATCGTACGCGGCGAGTCGGTCAAGCCACTGTTGAAATGCGGGGTCATCCTGCCCGCGCGTCTCCTTGTACGCCAAAAGCAAGTTGTAGACGTATGCTGGCTCTCCGTCAAATTTACTGAAGGCTCGCGACGTGTATTCGATAACAGTATCGAAATCCTTGCAAACCCATGCCAGCATGCCAACGATGTTATACATTCTTGCGAGTTCCTCAGAATGTTCACCATCGTCAGGGAGTCGCGAGATTAGCCTCCTGACGTAGGTGACACCTTCTCGCGCGCGACCATAATTTGCGAAAAAGCCCCGAAGACCAGCCAATGCGGCAGCGAATGCAGCCCAGCCTTGGTCATCGAGCTCACCAGCATCGGCGCGATCCACTAATGTGTTAATCTCGCTTTCCATGCGGGGAAAGGCCTCTTCGTGGCCAGCGGCAAGCAGAAGGCCGACGGCCGCTAGATATTCTTTCGAGTCACCCGCCCGCTTGAGTCGGTCCAACTGCGCCGTCGCGCCAACGAGGTCGCCCGCTCGCATACAGGTATACCAAGCTTCTCGGGGCGACATGACCAGCAGGTCCAAATTGTCCCTGGAGTGTTCTGAGGCAGAGAATCGACTACGAGCCGAAGTTAGCGTATCGAGTTTCCGCTCGATTCTCTGAAGGCTCTGCGCGACCGTGGACATGGACGCCCCCGTAGACCTCTGATCAACCTCCCCACTCGCAATAGCGTCAATGAATGCACGAAGCGCAGTCTGAGATGCTAGAACGGCCCGCGGGTTACTTAGATCGTAGGTCAGCGTGCGAATTCCGGCGACATCGAAAGGGAGTCTCTCTTCCCAATTCTTCGACACCATTTGAATGAACGGCCGACCAGTCTCATGCCTGCGACCGCACTCGTAGAATACATTCGCATTATGGCCAGTCAGATCGATGATGCAAAGCTCCGCCTCCTGGACAAGGCGAACAATGTCCGTCGTAATGGCAGTCGGTGTCGCCATCCGATCGGCGCGTACCACTCTGAAGCGATAGCTGGAAAATACCGGTTCAAGAAGCAACTCTAGGAAGTCATCCGCAGCCATCCGCACGTCGGAGTCTTCGCCCCCAATGGGAGAAATCACGAAGCATGTCGGCATCTCTTGAGACTGCTCAGTCATGCGGTTGACTTTACCTAGGGTGCGTTAGCCTGGCCGTCCTTCTCGCTATCTGATCGACTCGTATCATTTTGAAACGATACCTGACCGATACTGGCTCAAGAAGCGACTCTACTGATCTTTTTGTAAGTTCGGTGGGTGTGGTGGCTGTGTGGGTGGGAGGTTGCCGGGGTGGCATATCAACCTCCCCCTTCGGTTGCCGGCTCCTCCCTTCCTCCTTTGTCGCGGCCTCAGTTGGCGGAGGCGCGTCGTGTTCGGGCAGTCGAGTTGTTCGAGGGCGGCGTCTCGAATGCGGAGATCGCGAGGGCGGTGGGGGTGTGTGCCGAGAGTGTGCGGCGTTGGCGGCGGGTGTGGGAGCAAGATGGTGCTTCGGGCCTGCGGAGGCGGGCAGCCACCGGACGCCCACCCAAGCTGGACGACACCAAGGTCGAGATGGTCCGGGCCGCGTTGGAGCAGGGCGCCGCCGGTCAGATCCCCCATAGCACTCCACCGCAGGTAAGTGACGTACCTGCCAACGGAAAACTCAGACTTCCCAAGCTGATGGCTCAGGTGGCGTGCACACAGACTGGCCGCCGCGGCTTCTCTGGCTGACGGTCAGCAGCGTGGCTGAGGCCGGTGGGGGTGCAGCGAGGCACACGCGCGCCTGATCGGTCGGCGAACCCGCCATCGTGGCGGACTGTCGTCGGCTGAGGCACAAGCACCCTGATTCCCAGCCGTGTTCAAGGCGAAGGCGTGAAGCCGGCGGACTGATCCAAGTGGGAGGTGGAACCCGGAGCCGTCGGAATCCAACCCGAGCGCAGGGCAACCCGAACGGCTACGGCCACACCGGACGGAAGTACAGGCTCAGCCTCACGACGTGCCTTGGCACACCGGCCAGGCTTTCCACGGCACCCCGCGCCCCGGCGCAGATCTTCCGCGAAGTCGATCTCGCGAGGGCTCGCGCATCCGCCCGCAGGTCAGCCCTCGTACTCCATGACACTCAGGTAGAGGTCGGTAGACGGGACCGAACGGGCCCAGGCCACGACAGCCGGGGCCGGGCTTCGGCCGAGTGGTGATCTCGCAGACCACGTTGGTGTCGAGCAGATAGATCACTCGCCGCATCGTCGTAGGAACGCTGTCCGAACTCCAGGCCCTCGAATGGGGCCGACTCAAGCCGAGCAAGAAATCCGTCACTGCCGAGGGTGGCCCAGCGGTGAAGCATCTCCGGAAGGGCGTCGACGTCGGTGTCGGCGAGTTCGGAGTCGAAGTGACCGAGCTGTCGCTCGGGCAAGGACTCCCGGATCTCCCGAATCGTCCGGAGCTGATACGGATCTTCAGGTCGACGGGGCGGCAGTGGGAGGTTCGGGGCAGTACTCATGAGCGACTCCTCCACGAAGCGGTCCGCGGGCCCATACCTGAGGACAAGCCTAGGCTGGTCGGCCGCCCCGCAAGCTGGATCCCGCCGAACCCAGGCTGCCTGGTCTCAGTTCCGGTCTCATTCGCCCCCGTCCGGAGCTGTCCGGACGGGGCCGACTCAACCGCTCCGCCGCAGGTCAGGACACCCACGACCCCAGCCGTACGGGTGTACGAACATTTGGAAAGCGTGTTGGGGGCAACCCCTCACGAGTTCGAATCTCGTATCCTCCGCCAGTGCCTGAACAGGCACGACGAGAAGCCGAGCCGCAGATCGCGGCTCGGCTTCTCGTCGTGCTCTGGTTGCCTTTGCATGCACCCAATTCAGGTTTTCCGGATGATCGGGTAGCCCCGCTCCCGCCGCCTCGCGGTTGCCGGCGCCCACCAACGAAGGAGTCCTGTCCCGTACGGCATCTGCGGATCGCAGGCGTACGACATCCTTGAGTCCCCGCGGCGGGTCTCCCCGCTGCCATGGACCAGATCTCGCGAGGTGCCCCGGCATGAAGTCCCGATCTACGCTGGCGACTTGGCTGGGCAGCCTCGCCGGCTCTCGTCTGGCACGCGTGCTCGAGACGCGGAGGGACGCGGCGGCCACTCCGGAGCCGCGCTCGATAGGGGAACTCGCCGACCGTCTTCAGCGTCCGGGATCGGTGGCGCTTGCCCTGCCGCGGCTCGCACTGCCGCATCTCCAGGCTGCCGAAGCGCTGGCGGCGCTGCGTGCGCCCGCGTCGCGCGATGCCCTGGCGAAGCTGCTGGGAGCGGCCGACGACGACACCATCCACGAACTGGAGGCCGTACTGGAGGCCCTGGCCGATCATGCTCTGGTCTGGCCGGACGGCGCGGGGAAGCTCCGCATGGCCGGGCCGCTGCGGAAGGCGTGGGACGCGCCCCTGGGTCTGGATGCCCAGCTGGAGGAACTACTCGTCGGCTCGACCTCGGACGAGCTGCGCGGAATGCTGGCTGCACTGGGCGTCAAGCCGCCGAGCAGCAAGTCGCAGCGGCTGGCCGCGCTGGTGGAACACCACAGCGACCCGGAACGGATCCTCTCCGTGGTCGCCGAGGCCCCTGCGGCGACTCGGAAGCTGCTCGAAGGCCGAGCGGGGGCCGGGCCCGCGAGGCCCGCGCGGTTCGTCATGTTCGGGAGTCCGGGCCCCGATCCCGAACCGGGCGCTCGATGGGCACTGGAACGGGGGTTGCTGGTCCAGGACCGTCACCGGTACGGCCCGGCCCGTATGGCCGCCGAGGTGGCGCTCGCGCTGCGGGGGCCCGGCTGGCACGCCCCGTTCCAGCCCGTGCCGCCTTCCGTGGGCTTGGCGCCCGTTGCCCCGAAGGATGTCGACCACGAGGCGTCGGCCGCCGCCTCGGCGTTCACCGCCGGGGCCACCTCGGTCCTGTCCGCCTGCTCGGCGACCGCACCGGCCCGGCTGAAGTCCGGCGGGATCGGTGCGCGTGAACTGGCACGGATCGGCAAGGCCGCCCAGGCCGACGACGCCGTCGTACGCCTCACCCTGGAGGTCGCGTACGCCGCCGGCCTGCTGGCCCGCGACGGCGATCGCGTGGCACCCACCGAGGCATACGACGCCTGGGCGGCACAGGAACCCCCGGAGCAGTTCGCCGTACTGCTCCAGGCATGGCGGAACCTGCCGCTCACCCCCACCCAGGCGCGCGACGAGGACGACAAAGCGCTCCCCGCCCTCGCCGCCGCACCGCCGTGCAACGGCTGTGTGCAGGCCCGCCACGGCCTGCTGGCCGCAGCCGAGCGGCTCCCGGCAGGGCAGGGCGTGCAGGGCGCGTCGGATCTGGGGCTGCTGATCGCCTGGTACCGCCCCTTCGCCGACTCGTCGCCGGACGGAGCGCCGTTCGCCGCCGTGATCCGTGAGGCCGAACTCCTCGGCGTGCTCGCACGCGGTGCTCTGTCCGCCATCGGCATCCACCTGCGGACCGGCGACACAGAGAGGCTGGGCATCGAGTGTCGGCGGCTGCTGCCCTCGGCCACCGCGACGGCCCGGATCGGCGCCGACCTCACCGCCGTCGTCACCGGCACCCCGTCCACGCAGCTGGCCTCGCTGCTGGAGTCCGTCGCCGACCGGGAGACCAGCGGCACAGCATCGGTGTGGCGGTTCAGCGCCGGCAGCATCCGCCGGGCCCTGGACGCCGGGCGCACCCCCGAGGACATCACTGCCGACCTGGAGGCCGTCGCCACCGGGCCGCTGCCACAGCCGCTGTCATACCTGATCGCCGACACCGCACGAGCCCATGGGCGTGTACGAGTCGCCCTCGCCGCCTGCGTCCTCCACGGCGACGAGCCCGCCCTCCTGGCCGAACTCGCCGCCCACCGCAGGCTCGCGCGGCTCGGACTACGACAGTTGGCGCCGACGGTGCTGATCAGCCGCAGCCCGCTCGACACGACCCTCGCCGCACTCCGGGCCGAGGGATACGCCCCCGTCGCCGAGACCGCCGAAGGCACAGTGCGCATCGAAAAGGCCCAACCTCGCAGGGCCGCCGCTGCCGTTCCGGCTCCGCGCGGCTCCGGGGCGAGGGGTGGCGGCCGGACCGCTGCCACGAGCACGGCGAAGGAATCCGCCACCCTCGACCCGAGCACGTTGGCGACCCGGCTGCTGGCCGCCCCGGCCACGACTCCCGAACCGGCACCACACGAGGGCGGGGGGCCCTTCGCCACTGACACGGAGGAGATCGTCGCGGGATGGGCGAAGCGCCTGCCGTACAGCGATATCCGCCAGCTCGCCCACGCCATCGACGCCGGTCGGGCCATCACCGTCGAGTACGTCGCCACCTCGGGCAACCGCACCGTGCGCACCCTCAGCCGCCTGGGCCTCGATCCGCCCTACCTCGAAGCCTGGTGCCACCTTCGGGACGCCGAGCGCGTTTTCACCCTCTCCCGCATCCACAGTGTCATGAGCGTCACGCCTGACTGAGCAGAAATGGTATCGGCAGCAATAGTAACTCTGCCGATACCATTGCTCGCGGGAGGCTTGTATGCGGCGTTTCATCGGACGGGACCGCGAGCTGACCGTGCTCGGCAGTGCCCTGCGGTCGGTCCACGGTGCCGTCGGCTCGGCGAAGCCGGGGCAGTGCATCCTCGTCCGTGGGCGCCGGCGGGTCGGCAAGTCCGGCCTCGTCGAAGAATTCCTCCGCCGCACCGAGGTGCCGTACCTGTTCTTCACAGCGGCGGGCGGCACGGCGGAGGACGAGCTGGTGGAGTTGCTCGACGCCGTCGCCAGATCCACCCTGCCGGAGCGGGAACTGTTCTCGGAGGAGACTCCAGAGCAGTGGAATGCGGCGTTCAGGCTGCTCGCGGAGATCCTTCCCGACGACAGTCCGAGCGTGGTCGTCATGGACGAGATTCCGTACCTGATGGACCGCATCGACGCCTTCGAGGGCATGCTCCAACGGGCGTGGGACCGTCTGCTGAGCCGCAAACCCGTACTTCTTCTCCTGGTCGGCTCCGACCTGTCGATGATGGAGGCGCTGAACAGCTACGACCGCCCCTTCCACCAGCGGGGCCGGGAAATGGTCGTGGGGCCGCTGAGCCCGGCCGACATCGGCGAGGTGCTCGGTCTTGAGCCGGCCGCCGCCTTCGACGCCGCCCTGATCACGGGCGGTCTTCCGCTGATCTGTGCGGAGTGGCGGCCCGGAGCCGACGTCTGGGAGTTCCTCCGCCACTCGCTGGACGACCCGATCTCGGCGCTACTGGTCTCCGCCGAGCGGTCACTGGCCGCGGAGTTTCCACCGCAGACGATGAGCAGGGAAGTCCTACGGGCCATCGGAAGTGGGGAGAGAACCTTCACCAACATCGCACGTGCGGCGGGCGGCATCTCTCACACCACTCTCACCCGAGCCACTGGTGTCCTGACCGAGAAACGGGTGGTGGCGGCCGAACTGCCCCTCTCGCTGAGATCATCCAAGGAGCGCCGCTACCGCGTGGCCGATCCCCACCTCCGGTTCTGGCTCGCGTTCCTGGACCCGCACATGGCAGAGATCGAGCGGATGCGGGGGGATCTCACGCTGAGCCGGATCAAGGAGCAGTGGACGAGCTGGCGGGGGCGCGCGGTCGAACCCCTCGTCCGGGAATCCCTCGCCCGCCTCCTGCCGGACGAGCTCCTGCCCGCCGCCCCGGCGATCGGCGGTTACTGGACCCGCAGCAACGACGTCGAAATCGACCTGGTGGGCGCAGACCGGCAGCCAGTGGCCAAGGAACTGCTCTTCCTCGGTTCGGTCAAATGGCTGGAGAACTCCGCGTTCGACAGCCACGACCTGGCCGCGCTGCAGAAGCACCGGGCCGCGATCACCGACGAGCCCACGCCGCTCGTGGCGGTCTCGCGCAACGGGACCACCTGTTCCGGGCTCCAGGCGGCGTACGGACCCGAAGAGTTGCTCAGCGCCTGGCGCAGGACATGACCAGGGCTTGACTCCTGTAGTTGCAGTTCTGGTTGCATTCACCCCCGTCCTGACCCGTCCGGAGACCAGGGCACACCCGAAAGCCCCGGCCGCTGAGCGGTCAAGGGCCTTCGTTTCGCCTGTTCAGGCGGCTGCGGAGGAGTGCGGGTCGGCCTTGCCCTTCATGGGTCGGCTGATGTCAGGCAACGCGCCCTCTGCGCGGCCGGGCGGGACTGGAACTCGTACGCCGCCTCGACCACCGTCTCACCGCCGAGTTCTGGAACATCACGGATCCCCGGCTTGCACTGCAGGTCAACTCGATCGTCGGCGGTACTCCCGCCTATCGGCGTGAGTTCGCCCGAGGCGACAGTCCAGCCGGGCCGGAGGACTTCGACGACCGGGTCGTACGTACGGTCCTCAACCCGAGGCACCCCTCTCCCCCAAGGCTCGCTACCTGCTGCCCGAGGAACCAGACCTGCGTGACACCGCCCTGTACCTGTCCGTCCTGGCGGCTGTGGCCGACAGCAACGCCACGCGTGGAGGCATGGCCGGGTATCTGGAGCGCAGGGCCACCGACATCGCACACCCCCATCAGCGTCCTCGAGGACGCCGGTCTCCTGTACCGGGACGCCGACGTCTTCCGTGACAACCGCCCCACCCACCGCATCGCCGAACCACTGATCGGCTGCTACCACGCCATCATGCGCCCGGTATGGGACCAGTTGGAGCGCCCCGGCAGCGCTGCCCGGGTCTGGCAGGCCGGCCGCCGCCGCGAGGAGGGGTCAGTCGGCACCGCGGGTCTTGGCCAGCCACTCCGGTGCGGGTTCGGCGTCGTCGCCGTACTCGTCGTGCCAGTTCCACCATTCGTACGGCGGGGTCTGGGGATAGCCCTCGGGCGAGTCCTCCCACGTCTCCTGCCGCCCGAGAGCGGTCATGTCGAGGTAGCTCCAGGTGCTCCCCAGCGCCTCGTCGCCGCGGTTGTTGATGAAGTAGGTGCGGAACACGCTGTCGCCGTCGCGGATGAAAGCGTTCGTGCCGTGCCACTCGTCCACCCCGAAGTCGGCGTCGAAGTCACCGGCGATCGTGTACCAGGGCATCGTCCAACCCATCCGAGCCTTCACCCGCTCGATGTCCGGCTGCGGCGCACGCGAGACGAAGACGAGAGTCGTGTCGCGAGCGTTCAGATGGGCGAGGTCGCCGACGTGGTCGGCCACCATGGAGCAGCCGCGGCAGGCGTGGGCGGGCCAGCCGAAGACACCGGGCTCGAAGAAGGCGCGGTACACGATCAGCTGCCGGCGACCCTCGAACAGGTCTGGCAGGCTCGCCTTGCCCTCGGGACCCTCGAACGCGTAGTCCTTCGTCACCGCCAGCCAGGGCATCCGGCGCCGCTTGGCGGCGAGTTCGTCACGAGCGCGGGTCAACCGCTTCTCCTCGACGAGCAATTCCTGCCGCGCGGACTCCCACTCCTGCGGGGAGACCATCGGGGGTTTCTCCATGGCGACGTCCACCTTCCAGTTGGGTCCCGGACCGCTCGGGGTGGGCACCGGGGTGCGGACGGATGCCGCCGCCGCCCCGCCGCCCCGCCGCGCCTTGCTCCTTCCTCCAGGGTCGGTCGCCGGCGCCGAGGGCGCACGCCGATGCACAAGATGCGAACGTGTGAACGACATGGGCGCGCACAATCCGCGCATCGACGGGCGACGGGCGACGGGCGACGGCAATCCTCCCGAGCCCTGGGACCGCGGGCTCGGGAGCACGGCGCTACGAGTGCTGCGGCTCCTGCTGAGGCTGTTCCTCGGCGGGCTGCTGTGGTTGCTCCTGCTGGTCGGGCTGCTTCGGCTGCTCCGCCGGGGGTGACTCGGGGAGCTGCTGCTCCGACTGTTCCGGCTGCTGCGGCTCGGCCGGCTCCTCGGGTGCGGGGGGCTGTGGCTGCTCGGGCGGGACCGGCTGGTCCTGCTCCTGCGGAGGCTGCTCCCGTTCCGTCTCGGGCGCCACCGGCTTCTCCGGCTGATCCGGCGATGGCGGCTCTTCCGAGTCCGGTGCCACGGGCTGCTCCTTCTTCTTTTCATCCTTCTTCCGTTCCTCGTCCTTCTTCTCCTCCTCGTCCGACGGCTTGCCCGTCTCCTCGCCCTTCTTCCGTTCCTCGTCCTTCTTCTCCTCCTCGTCCGACGGCTTGCCCGTCTCCTCGCCCTTCTTCCGTTCCTCGTCCTTCTTCTCCTCCTCGTCCGACGGCTTGCCCGTCTCCTCGTCCTTGCGCGACGGCTCATCGTCCTTCTGCTGATCGTCTTCCTTTTCCTTCTTCTCGTCCTTGCCCTTCTCCTTGTCCTCGTCCGTCCCGCCGTCCTGCGTACCCTTGTCCTCCCCTTCGGGCTCGCCCTCCGGGAACACGTCCGAGGAGTCCTCGGAAGGCTCGGGCAGGACCGGGTACGCCGCGTCCGGCGGCTGACCCTTCGGAGCGGGAATCCGGTGGTCGCTCCGGCCCTGGGCGTCGCCGTTCGGGCGCTCGAACCACGCCTTGGCATCCGGGTCGAACATCGTGACGGCCTTCATCGGCTTGGGCGCCGGAACGACCGCGACGATGGTGGACGAGCGGAAGGAGGCCCACTTTTCGCCCGAGTACTCCTGCTCGCCCTGGACCGCGACGGCAGGGGCCAGCGGGTTGCCGCACGCACAACGCACGCGCGGGACGCCGCGGTCGTCGACGAGCACTGCCGTGCCGGCCTGAAGGACCGCCTGGTACTCGGTGGCCCTGCCGTCCCGGTATCCGTGATTGGTGACCCGGGTGTCCCAGGTCAGCCGAACCGGCGTCAGCGACCGCAGATAGGCGGGCACTTCGGCCTTCGGGATACGCAGGGCGCCGGCGAAGGCGCTGCCCTTGCTCTCGTTCTCCACGAGATACGCGATCTGTTTCTCCACATCGCAGCTCGCGACGTTCTGCGTACCTCCGTACAGACCGGGATGCGCGCCGCTGACGGCGACGGTGCGGGAGCCGATCCTCGACGTGTTCGGACCGGAAGGGGCCTCGGCGTCCCTGGTGTCCGTGGCGACGGACGGGGTGAACGGGTCACGGCCGGCCGCCGAGGCGGTCTGCAGGAAGATCTCTCCACCCGGCCGGGATCCCCCTCCCATGATGGAGAACGCGAGGATCACCGCCAACGCCACCACGACGGCCGTGCCGGCACTCACCAGTGTGAGCCGACTCCGCCGCCAGAACGGCGGCTTTCCATGGCCCGGGTCCGGCTCGCCGGGTCCGCCCGCCGGGGGCGGCTCCTGCGGAGGATCGGGCGGTGGAGGGGGTCCGGGCGGGGGCGAGGGCTGTTCCCGCTCGTCGGAGGACCGGCCGGTCAGCGGACCGGACGGGGGGCCCGTGGGGCGGGTGGGGCGCTCGGACGGAGGAAGCTCTGACGTCACGGCACTCTCCCCAGAATCGGGGACGTCGGGGAAATGATGGTGGACCTCATTTGCCCTCCCTATCGTCATTATGGGCTTCTGGTCCGGGAATTGTGGATCTTGGAGAGTTCCCGCTGCGCCCCGCCGTCCGGCAGTGCGCAGCGGCGCCTTCGATGTGGAAGGGCGGCGTTCTCCGCCGACCCCGATCCCAGGAAAGCCCGGTCGTCGCATGCGCGTCATGCCGCTGCATTTCGGGACTTGACAGGTCGGTGCGCCCGAGTAATGCGTGTGCACATGTCCTCGGCCTCCGCCCTGAACGGGGCGGAGGCCGAGGACGAGGTCGAGAAGGGAATGGAAGGGAGACGGGGACGGGGAGGGGGAGGGAAACGGCGGGATGTCGCGTCACATCGTGATCACGACCTTGCCGCGCGCCCCGCTCTCCCTGAGGTACCGGATGGCTTCGGGCAGCTCACTCAGCCGATAGGTCCTGTCGAAGACCGGAGTGACGCTGCCGGCCTCGATCAGCTCCTTCAGCGATTCCAGGTCCTCGACCCGCTCCGCCGAGAACAGCCCGCACAGCCGCTGCCGTACGAACGGGGACAGCAGCATCGCCCGCAGCACCCGGTCGGTGCCGCCGAGCCAGCGTCCCCCGCCCCCTGCTCGACCGTGAGATTGGGGGCTGCCGTGCCTCCTGCGCCTCATGGGCTACGGCCTGCGCGCGCCCAAGGTTCCCGTCCGCGGCCGGGAGGTGGTGGGCGGGGTGGAGGCGGTCGGTGCCGGCGTGACCCGCTACGCCCGCGTCCACGCCGGCTGCGCGTACTCGTACGAGCACCTCACCGTCCCCCGCCACGGGCTCGGGGACGTCCCTCAGCTCCGGTACGGCGGCGGAGCCGTACGTGTCGTGTGCGACGGCCTTCATGCGGTTCCCCCTCCACTCCCGCTGGCCGGTTCGCCGGCCGGGTACTGGAAGACCTGTTCGAGCGGAACTCCGAAGACGCGGGAGATCCGGAACGCCATTTCGAGCGAGGGCGAGTAGCGGCCCCTCTCGATGGCGATGACGGTCTGCCGGGTCACCCCGATCCGGTCGGCCAGCTCCGCCTGGGTCATTTCTCCGTGCGCGAAGCGGAGGGAGCGGATCGAGTTCGTGACCCGGGTCGGTTTCACCACGGCTGGAAGCCCCACCGGTAGGCACTGATCCTCGCCACGGAGCCGAGGACCGCGGACAGGACGAGGGCCAGGCAGACGGTGTTGGCGATCCAGAAGTGGTCCGCCTCGGCCATGGCCAGGACGAGGGCGGCGACCCCGCCCAGGACGACGAGCAACTGGCCGGTGGGCTCGCCGAACCGGGCGATCTCCCGGTCGCGCTCGTCCTTCGGGCTGGCCTCCCCGGGCGAGGCCAGCGCGATCGCGATGTGGAGCGCGATGGTCACCGCGATGGCCGTGCCCACGCTCCAGAGCAGCGCGGACGCGTAGGGCGCCTCGGCGAGCGCGACCCCGACGGCCCGTCCGAGAACCACGGCGAGGTAGGTCGCACATGCGGCGATCGCGACCATCCCCATGGTCCAGGCACGTTTCTCCTCGAAGGCCATGGCCTCTCCCTGTAAAAGAAACTCGACATGGCGAAAGTGAAGCCGTCCCCACATCAAGTGAAACATTCTTTACATCCAGTCGACGGACCGATCGCCGCGACCGGCCCGCCGACCCACCCGCCGCCACCACCATCCACCGATGCCAGTACCGGCCGCACCGAGCACACCGACCCCGCACCCGTCCCCGCTCGGATCGTCGCGGTTCCATGAACTCTCCGGTCATTCCGTGACATCCGTCACGCCGGATCCGGCACTAGGACGGCCGAATAGTAGAAAGCCGGGGGCTGGACAAATGAGACTTGTCCGCTTTGAGAGAGACATGTCCCGCGGTCGTCGTGGGGGTATTCGACCGGCTCGCCGGTTCCGCCCGTTTGTGGGAAGGCCAGGGGTTTCTGACGGGTCAGCAGAAGTGCGGGCCCGGTCCGGAATCAGGGCCAGCACGCCCGGGGGCCCATTTCAAGAGGCACCCCGCCCTACGAGCCGAGGTAGTAACGACGCTCATTGCTCCCGCCGCGCGGCGCTTCTAAGAATGGCGGCCCGCAAAGGCGTCTCCGCAGCTCAGCACAGGACCAGTGCCGGGTCGACCGTTCCCCGGGGGCGCTCCGCGAAAACCGAGTGAGGTCATGCATGAGGAAGCACCGCAGGAAGACGCACTACCGGAAGATAACGATCGCCGCCGTCGCCCTGGGCGCCGTGGCTGTGCCTTCCGTCGCCATGGCCTGTATGGACCAGCCGGACGGTCAGAACCGCCAGGCAAGCCGTGACAGCCGGTCCTGGGGGGACTGGAAGAACGCCTCGTCCGGGAATCCCTGGCAGCAGGGCGGCTGGGACTGGAAGAAGAAGCGCGGCGGTGAGCCCGGCGACGCCGAGCAGCCCGGTTCGGAGCCGGGTGCGGCCGAGCCCGGTGGTCCCGCCCCTGCCGAGCCGGCACCGCAGACCCCCGCACCCGCCGAGCCCGCGGCACCGAAGCCCGCCGAGCCCGCCGCCCCCAAGCCCACCGCCCCCAAGCCCTCCGCCTCCCCGAGCACGCCGCCGTCCTCCGCTCCCGCCTCCGGCGCCGTGGCGCGCGTCGTGCAGCTCGTCAACAGCGAGCGCAGCAAGGCCGGATGCTCCCCGGTGAAGGTCAACGCGCAGCTGACCAAGGCCGCCCAGGACCACAGCAAGGACATGGCCGCTCACCGCAACATGTCCCACACGGGCTCCGACGGCTCCGACCCGGGCGCCCGGATCACCCGTGCCGGGTACAACTGGAGCACGTACGGCGAGAACGTCGCCTACGGCTACGAGACCCCCGAGAAGGTCATGGCGGGCTGGATGTCCAGCCCGGGCCACAAGAAGAACATCCTGAACTGCGAGTTCAAGGAGATCGGCGTCGGCCTCGCACAGCCCGGGAACTACTGGACCCAGGACTTCGGCACCGCCCGCTGACCATGACCGCGGCCGTTCGCCGCCCACGCGAACGGACCCCCACCGCGGCCTGCGAAAGGGCCCCGACCGTCTCGGTCGGGGCCTTCGCCGTGCCCGGCCACCGGCCGGCGGAGGGCGGTCGCCGCGGGAAGTCCTGCCGGACCTCTGGCCTTTCATGTGACCCACCAGTACCTTACCGGCGGTAATCCCCTGTCTCCCTCCTGTCCCACACCCCAGGAGCGCGCCGTGAAGACAGCACTTCCCCCGACCCTGACCGGTGTCGCCGTCGCCGTCGCCCTCGCGGTCACCGCCGCCCACGCCCCGGCATCCGCGGCTCCGGTGCCGACCGCGGCGACCGGCGCCTCCGGCACCGGCGCCCTGCGCGAGGTGCTGTTCGTAGGCAACAACTGGGACGGCACCGCCGATGTCCTCGAACCCTCCGGTTCCCTCGCCAGGATCGGCCGGATCAACGTGATCCCGGACAAGGACCGGCGGATGCTGGAGATCTACCTCAACCCGGTGAAGCTCGCGTACTTCCTCGGCATCCGGATGTCCGTGGGCGAGGGGCACGACCAGTTCGTCGACGACATGTACTCGACACCGGACGGATCGGCGGTCGTGGTGTCCCGCCCGAGCTTCGCCGACGTCGTCTCCGTCGACGTGGCCACCGGCAAACTCAACTGGCGCTTCCCGGTGTCGGGTTACCGCTCCGACCACATGGCCGTCTCCCCGGACGGAACCCGTGTCGCGGTCTCCGCGTCGACGTCCAACACGGTGCACGTCCTCGACATCCGGAGCGGCCGGGAGACGGGCTCGTTCACCACCGGGGACAAGCCGCACGAGAACGTCTTCACGGACGGCGGCAAGCGGATCTGGAACAGCGCGATCGGCGAGGTCAACACCGCGTTGGACGACCCCTTCTGGGACTTCACCAAGGGCGACCGCAAGATCACCGTCGTCGACGCGGAGACGTACCGCACGGTGAAGGTCGTCGACATGCGGCAGCGGCTGGACGACTTCGGCCGCAAGGACCTCTCTGACGCGGTCCGGCCCGTGACCTTCACCCCCGACGAGTCGAAGCTCTACTTCCAGGTGTCGTTCTTCAACGGCTTCCTGGAGTACGACGTCGCCACCGACCGCATCACTCGCGAGAAGACCCTCCCGAAGAATCCGGCGACGAGCGAGGACCGCACGACCTGGGTCAACGACTCCCGCCACCACGGGATCTCGATGAGCCCCGCGGGCGACAAGATCTGCGTCGCCGGGACGATGGACGACTACGCCACGGTCGTCGACCGGGCCACCCTCGAGGAGGGTCCGCTGATCACGGCCTCGAAGCCGTACTGGGCCACGGTGAGCGGGGACGGGAAGTCCTGTGTGGTCTCCGAGAGCGGATCGGACTCGGTCACCGCGATCGACTTCGCCACCGGCCGGAAGGTGGCGAGCGTGCCGGTCGGGGACCACCCCCAGCGCGTACGACTCGGCAAGGTGGCGGCGGACTGGACGGGCCCCGCGGCCGCGCGCGGGTAGTCCGCGCCCCGGCCGCCACGGCGCGGTACGGCGGGATCCAGGGCCGCGGCACCGCCGCACCGGGCAAGAGGTGGTGTGGACGGTGCCGGGCCTCACCGTGGCCCGCCACCGCGACCGGCTCCGCGAGCTGCACGAAAGGATCGGGACGGAGGGCCTCTTCGTCGCCCGGACGACACGCTTTCTGATCAAGGCCCGCAAGACCGGCTGACCCCGCCCGCCGCGCACCCCCGCCAGGCCCCCGCGGGGCCCTCGAAGGGCCGCGGCGGAGGTGCGGCACGCTCCCACGGGAGGGATCATCGGGGGATGAGTCCCGAGATCCATCTCGCCCAGCAGCCCGAGGCCGACGAGCTGCTCGGGCGCAGCCCGCTCGCCCTCATGATCGGCATGTTGCTGGACCAGCAGGTCCCGATGGAATGGGCCTTCACGGGCCCCTTCACGATCGCCGAGCGCCTCGGAAAGGACGATCTCGACGCCCATGACATCGCCGCCCAGGACCCCGAGGCGTTCGCCGCGCTGCTGTCGCGGAAGCCCGCGGTACACCGCTATCCGGGGTCGATGGCGAAGCGGATCCACCAGCTGTGCCAGTACCTGGTGGACGAGTACGACGGCGACCCGACGGCGCTGTGGAAGGACGCTCCCCCGGGCAAGGAGGTGCTCGGCCGGCTGCTCGCCCTGCCCGGCTTCGGCAAGCAGAAAGCCCAGATCTTCCTCGCCCTGCTGGGCAAGCAGTACGGGGTGGCGCCGGAGGGCTGGCGGGAGGCCGCGGGACCGTACGGCGAGGAGCGTGCCTACCGCTCGGCCGCGGACATCACCGGTCCGGAGTCGCTGGCCAAGGTCCGTGCGCACAAGCAGGAGCTGAAGCGCGCGGCGAAGGCGGCCAAATGACTCATAAGTACGCCCGAAGACGTACTAGTTGATGTCAATGTCGCTAAATAACGCGTGAGTTGCGGCACATGTGTTCACAGAACACTCAGAGATCGCTAGCTTCCCCTCAACCTCGTTCGCACCGGGAAGGACCTCTGTGAACGCAACCCATCGCAGAGCAGTGGCCACCGTGGCCGCAGCCGCACTTGCGACCCCGCTCCTGCTGGCATCCGCCTCGCCCGCAACCGCTCACCGGCACGACCCCGCCGAGAGAGCGGCGAAGGAAGCGGCCAAGCTCTCCAAGAAGCTGGTCCACAAGTCGTCCGCCAAGGACGCTTTCAAGCACCTGCAGAAGTTCCAGCAGATAGCCGACAGCACCGGCGGTCACCGCGCCGCCGGTTCGCTGGGTTACGACGCCTCCGCCGCGTACGTCTACCAGCAGCTGAAGAAGGCCGGGTACGACGTCTCGTACCAGAACTTCGACTTCATCTACACCGAGACCCAGGCCGAGAGGCTGTCGGTGGTCTCCCCCGCGCCGCGCGACATCGCGATATCGGCGATGACGTACACCAAGTCGACCCCCGTGGGCGGCGTGAAGGCCGATCTGGCCGCCGTCCCCGTCGACGCCGACGGCACCACGGGCTGCGAGCCCGCTGACTTCGCCTCCGGGACCTTCACCGGCAAGGTGGCGCTGATCAAGCGCGGCGGCTGCACCTTCGCCGCCAAGCAGGAGAACGCGGCCGCCGCCGGCGCGATCGGCGCGGTCATCTACAACAACACCGAGGGATCCCTCGCCGGCACCCTCGGCGCCCCCGAGTCGGGGAAGATACCGACCGGCGGCATCACCCAGGCCGAGGGCGCCAAGCTCGCCGAGGACCTGGCCAAGGGCCCTGTGAGCATCGACTTCGAGATCCGCCAGCTCCAGGAGAAGCGGACCACTCGCAACGTCATCGCGGAGACGCGGCACGGGAACGCCGCCAACACCGTGATGCTGGGCGCCCACCTCGACTCCGTGACCGCCGGCCCCGGCATCAACGACAACGGCTCCGGCTCGGCCGGACTGCTCGAGGTCGCACTGGAGCTCGCCAAGGCGGAGAAGCGGCCCGCCAACAAGCTGCGGTTCGCCTGGTGGGGCGCCGAGGAGAACGGTCTGCTGGGCTCCGAGCACTACGTCGCGAACCTGAGCGACCTGGGCAAGAAGGAGATCAAGCTCTACCTGAACTTCGACATGATCGCGTCCCCGAACTACGGCCTGTTCGTGTACGACGGCGACAACTCCGACGGCGTCGGCGCACCGGCCGGTCCGGCGGGCTCGGCCCAGCTGGAGCGCGACATCAACGAGTTCATGGACCGCGTGGGCGCGCCCCACGAGGGCACGGACTTCACGGGCCGCTCCGACTACGGCCCGTTCGTCGAGGCCGGCATCCCGTCCGGCGGCACCTTCACCGGCGCCGAGGGCATCAAGTCAGCCGCTCAGGCCGAGAAGTTCGGCGGCACGGCGGGCGTCGCGTACGACGCGTGCTACCACGCCAAGTGCGACGACATCAAGAACGTCAACATGAAGGCGTTCGACGTCAACATCGACGTCATCGCCAACGCCGCCGGCACGTACGCGCACGACCTGAGCTCGCTGCGCAAGCCGGTCGTCACCGTCCCGACGGACGGCGACACGGGCAGCGGCGGCGGTCTGCACGACGGCCACGACCACGAGGTCACCGAGTAGCGGCGGGAGCCGCGCTCCCCGGACCCGTCCCGCACGAACCGCGGGACGGGTTCCTCGCTCCCGACGCCGGCGGCGCTTCCCCGAAGCCCCGCCGGCGTCCGCCCGTCGGGTCCGCCGCCCCGCCGCCCCGCCGCGCCGCCCTACCGTCGACGCCTGCGGGCCGTGCCGGAGAGGGAGCGGGAGATCTCCCGGCCCAGCCGGGTGCCGACCGAACGGGCCAGGGACGTGCACAGACCCCGCGGGGAATCCCTCGGCCTGCCACTCCTGGCCCACCTGCGCGGCTCGCTCCACGAGCTTCTTCCCTCCCCGGCCATGCCGAGGGGATCCGAACGGGCGCCCTGGGCAGGCACCGGCCGTCGTGGAGCCAGGGCACCCGGTTCGCGGTCGGGCCCCTCAAAGGCGTCGCCGGAGGCGATCCCTCGCGCCTCGGCGGAGGGTCGGCCGCCCCGGACGGGCCCGCGGACGAGGTCGGTTGCTCGGGCTCAGTCATGACACGGCCCCCATCTTCCGGGTTTGCGAGGCTTTTGCGGGGTTTTGTTCAGCATCCCACCGGCGCTGCCTGGCTGCGCCGACCGCCGCTTGCCCGGTAGGCTTTCCGTGTGATCTTCAAGCGCATCGGAAACGGGCGGCCGTATCCCGACCACGGCCGGGAAAGCACCCGGCAGTGGGCGGATGTCGCGCCGCGCCCGGTCCGCCTCGATCAGCTCGTGACCACCAAGGGCCAGCTGGACCTCGAGACCCTCCTCGCCGAGGACTCGACCTTCTACGGGGACCTGTTCGCCCATGTCGTGAAGTGGCAGGGTGACCTCTACCTCGAGGACGGGCTGCACCGCGCCGTGCGCGCTGCACTCCAGCAGCGCCAGGTGCTGCACGCCCGGGTGCTCGAACTGGACTGACCCGGACCGCCCGCCGCGGGCGACCCGTTCGGCCCTCCCCGCGCCCCCGTCGGGCGCAGCCTCGCGACCCGTAAGGCGCAGCTTCGCGTCCATACGGACGCAAGCGGATGATCGTTAAGTAGGCATAGCCAGCGGACCGCACTACGCTGCGCCCATGAGCATGCTCACTCCCCCAGGCATGGGCGGAAAGTACCGCATTACGGGCAACGCCTATCCACGTATGCGCCGCCCCCGTCGCCGCCGCAAGGTCGTGCTCGCAGTCGTCGCAGCCGTGGCCGTCATCGGCCTCGGCGGGTGGGGAACGCTGCAGCTCATCGACGCCTTCTCGGACGATGCCAAGAAGGCCGGCGCCAAGAGCCGGGCCGCGGCGTGCAAGCCGCGGTCCGCACCGTCGACCGCGCCGCCACCGCCGAGGCCCGCCCAGATCACCGTCAACGTCTACAACGCCACCCCGCGCAGCGGACTGGCCAAGGCCACCGCCGACGAGTTGCAGAAGCGCGGCTTCAACATCGGCAAGGTGGGCAACGCCCCGGCGGAGTACGACAAGAAGGTGCCCGGCCCCGGAATTCTGCTGGGCGCGCCGGGCGCCTACGAGGGGTCGTTCGGCGTGCTGGGCACCCAGCTCGCCGGCGCCCAGGTGAAGGCCGACGCCCGCACCTCCGCGGACGTCGACCTGATCATCGGCACGGCCTTCAAGACGCTGAACACCAAACCCGTCGCGGACAAGGCGCTGGCCGCACTGGCCGAGCCCGAGCCCGCGCCGGGCGAGTGCGGCTGAACGCCTCGCTCCCCGCGGCCGTACGGCCCGCGCACACCTCGCACGCCCGCTCCGGGGTGTGCGAGGACCGGCGCCGGGAGGCCGGTCCCGGCGTCCGGGCGGCGAGTCCTACTCGGCCGCGCCGTACATCCGGTCGCCCGCGTCGCCCAGACCCGGAACGATGTAGCCGTGCTCGTTGAGCCGCTCGTCGACGGAGGCCGTCACGACCGTCACCGGCGTGCCCGCGAGCTCGCGCTCCATCACCTCGACACCCTCCGGCGCAGCCAGCAGCACGACCGCCGTCACATCGTCGGCACCGCGCTTGATCAGCTCCTGGATCGCCGCGACCAGCGTGCCGCCCGTGGCCAGCATGGGGTCGAGGACGTACACCTGGCGGCCCGAGAGGTCCTCCGGCATGCGCGTCGCATACGTCGACGCCTCCAGGGTCTCCTCATTGCGGATCATGCCGAGGAAGCCCACCTCGGCGGTCGGCAGCAGCCGCACCATGCCGTCGAGCATGCCGAGACCGGCCCGCAGGATCGGCACCACCAGGGGCCGCGGACGGGAGAGCTTCACTCCCGTGGTCGCCGACACCGGCGTCTCGATGTCGATCTGCTCGGTGCGCACATCACGCGTGGCCTCGTACGCGAGCAGGGTCACCAGCTCGTCGGCGAGGCGCCGGAAGGTGGGGGAGTCCGTGCGCCGGTCGCGCAGGGTGGTGAGTTTGTGCGCCACCAAGGGGTGGTCGACGACGTGGATCCGCATGGACCCAACAGTAGCCGGGGCTGGCGTGGACGCGGCCTCCGGCGGGAAGGTGGGACATAGCCTTCCAGCACCGAGGTGGTGTGGCCGATGCCGGAGCGGGATCAGCAGGACCGGGAGCAGCGGCGGGAACCGCGGCAGGAACAGGAGGAGATCGACGCCGAGCGCAGGCGCCGGCGCGCCCAGTTCCTCCGCGAACTGCACGAGGCGAAGGCCTTGCGTGACCGCGTCCAGCCCCGACGCGCCCGCACGGCGCGGATGCGCCAGGCGATGCGCATGCGCTCCTTCCGCTGGTGAGCCTCGGTGTCCCCTGGACGGACCCCTGCGCCGCCGTTCGGCGGGCCCTCTCGCTGAACGCGTGCACGACGCAACGCCGGAAGACCTCTCGCGAAGCCGCTGTTTCTGCCACGATTCCGAGTGGGCGGGGCACGAGCAGCGCTCCGCCGGTCGTCACAACTCTGATCAGTGGGAGAGTCACGGTGTACTTCGCCGCACTGCTCGCGCGCACCGAAGACGGGTGGGTAGCGAGCGACACAGAGCTCGACGATGTGGAGACCCTGTCGGATCTGGCCGACCTGGCCCGCGATGCCTCGGTGAACGAGGACACGGTGCTCGCCTTCATCGAGCAGGAAGACACATGGTTCGGCATCGTCCGGGTGGACGGCGAGGACGATCCTCGTGTCTTCGTCTCGGACGCTGCCTCGGCGGCACGCTCCTCCTACGGGGCGATGCTCACGGACGAGCTGCTCGGCAAGGACGAGGAGGATGACGAGCTGGACTCGCTCGACCTCGACGGCACGGAGGACGGCGAACCGGAGGCCGAGGAGGACTCGGCCGACGACTCCGACGCGGTCCCGGTCGGGCCGCTCGGCGACTCCGAGCTGCTCGCCGACCTCGGGATGTCCGCCAAGGAGCTCTACGCGCTCAGCTCGGACGCACTGACCGAGATCGCCGACACCCTCGGCGCTTCCGAGATGCTGGAGGCCGTCCGCTAGTGACGGACCCGGTCAGGGCACCGTGGGAGGCGCCCATGCGGCTCGCGCTGGACGAGGCCGCACGTGCGCCGCTGGCCGGGGACGTCCCGGTCGGCGCCGTCGTGCTGGCCGAGGACGGCACGGTCCTGGCGGCCGGCCACAACGAGCGCGAGCTGACCGGCGACCCCACCGGGCACGCCGAGGTCCTCGCGCTCCGGCGGGCGGCCGTGGTGCGCGGGAGCTGGCGGCTGACCGGCTGCACGCTCGTCGTCACGCTGGAGCCGTGCACGATGTGCGCGGGCGCCCTGGTGCTGTCCAGGGTGGACCGGGTGGTCTACGGCGCCCGCGACGAGAAGGCGGGCGCGGCGGGCTCGCTCTGGGACGTCGTACGGGACCGGCGGCTCAACCACCGCCCGGAGGTGATCCACGGAGTGCTGGAGGCCGAGTGCGCACAGCAGCTCACGGCGTTCTTCCGGGGCCCTCGCGGTGATGCCGGGGAGGGGCTGCGGGACGGCCTTCCCGACTGCTGATCGATATCGATTTCAGAGCACGGCCCACCTTGGGCTAAGCTCTCTCCCGGTAGCGTGTCCGAGCGGCCGAAGGAGCTCGCCTCGAAAGCGAGTGTGGCGCAAGTCACCGAGGGTTCAAATCCCTCCGCTACCGCTCCTGTGAAGGGCCCCGTCGCTAGTTCCAGCCCGGGGCCCTTCATCATGTACGCGTGCGCCCCGCGCACGGGCGCCCGGACGCGGGCGGCCTCGCGGCGCGGGCACGGCGCACGCACGGGGAGGCCCCGGCCGTTCGGGGGATCGGGCCGGGGCTTCCGTCCGGTCGGGGGAGGCGGGGTCGGGGGACCCACCGCTTCCCCCGAGGCGACGCGCCCGCCGGTCCGGCACCGCCGCTCGGGAGGAGCAGGCAGCTGTGGCCCGCGTGGCGGGGCACGGTTCCCCCACCCATCGGATTCCTGCCGGATCCTCCGGGTTCACCCCCGATTCCGCTGGTGGGGACGCCCTCCGCGGGCGGAGGAAGGTCACCGGCGGCAGGGTCCTCGGTCCCTGAACGCTCGGTTAGACTCACGCGTCCGCACAGGGGCCGCAGGGGAGGCAGGGACCAGTGGTGCAAACGAAGAAGATCGCTCTCTATGTGGTCGTCGTCTTCGTGCTGTACACGATCATCAATTCCCCGGCCCGGGCGGCCGAGCTCGTCCAGGTGGGCTTCGAGGGCATATCGAGTGCCGCGCAGGGCGTCGGCGAGTTCATGTCACAGCTCGTCAACTAGGTCTCCCCGGACGTGGTGCCCCACCCGGACGCAGCCGGTCGGCGGTGCGAGGTGTCACCACGCGGGTGATCGCCGATGGCGACCACCGAGCCGCCCGCCCTCCCGGACCCTTCAGCCCCCACCGTAGAGGTGCGGGGCTTTCTTCACTTATGCACCAACTTGCCCTCAACACGGCGTCATGGGGTGCTTGAACGCGGTGGATCTGTGTTGTGATGCTATGACCGCTTTTGATGGATGAGTTGACCCGACGTTGACCTCTGGGGTTGACGCCTGGGGTTGACGCCGTTCGACCCGTGAAGGGGTGGCGTGACCGTGCCGGCCAGTACAGCGCCTCAAGTGCCGCCCCAGAACGAGACCGAGGGCCGGACCAAGCAGAGCCGGGGCGCGGACACCAGGGCGCTGACCCAGGTGCTCTTCGCCCAGCTGAAGGACCTGGAGCCCGGCACACCCGAGCACACCCGCGTCCGGGCCGCGCTCATCGAGGCGAACCTGCCCCTGGTCCGTTATGCGGCGGCACGTTTCCGCAGCCGCAACGAGCCGATGGAGGACGTGGTCCAGGTCGGCACGATCGGCCTGATCAACGCGATCGACCGCTTCGACCCCGAGCGGGGCGTGCAGTTCCCGACGTTCGCGATGCCCACCGTGGTCGGCGAGATCAAACGATACTTCCGCGACAACGTGCGGACCGTGCACGTGCCCCGCCGGTTGCACGAGCTCTGGGTGCAGGTCAACGGCGCGACGGAGGACCTGACGACGACGCACGGGCGGTCCCCGACGACGGCCGAGATCGCGGAACGGCTGAAGATCTCCGAGGACGAGGTCCTCGCCTGCATCGAGGCGGGCCGGTCGTACCACGCGACGTCACTGGAGGCCGCACAGGAGGGCGACGGACTGCCGGGGCTGCTGGACCGGCTGGGCTACGAGGACCCCGCGCTCGCCGGGGTCGAGCACCGCGACCTCGTACGCCATCTCCTCGTACAACTGCCCGAGCGCGAACAGCGGATCCTGCTGCTGCGCTACTACAGCAATCTGACGCAGTCCCAGATCAGCGCCGAACTGGGGGTCTCGCAGATGCATGTGTCAAGGCTCCTCGCCCGCAGCTTCGCACGATTGAGATCCGCAAACAGGATCGAGGCGTAACCGAAACGGGTAGACCCCTTTCAGACCATTTCGAGTGGAGCGAAAGCCGCATACCCCCCTTTTCCTGCGCTGATTTGACGCTCCGTTGTCGACATGTCACTACAGCGTGTTGCCGACATGTGACATTCTGCGGAAACCGCGTTTGCCGCGGCCCCGCCTCCGGTATTCAGGTGGAGGCTGCGTTCCTCCGATGGTCGTGGCCGACGCGACCGTCCGCGACCTCCAGGGGGTGGCATGTCCGCAGAACAGGGCAGCTCGAAGGTGCTCACGCTCACGCAGAGCGCTCCCTCGCCCGACGCGCTCCCGGCGCCCGAACCGGTGTCCGCGCCCATGTCCGTGGACGTGGCCGTGGATCTGCCGCCCGAGGCCCCCGAAGCCCTCGACACCCGCACGCTCTCGCGCTCGCTCTTCCTGCGGCTGGCCGCGCTCGACCAGGACAGCCCCGAACGCACGTATGTGCGCGACACCCTCATCGAGCTCAACCTGCCGCTGGTGCGCTACGCGGCGGCCCGCTTCCGCAGCCGCAACGAGCCGATGGAGGACATCGTCCAGGTCGGCACCATCGGCCTCATCAAGGCGATCGACCGCTTCGACTGCGAACGGGGCGTGGAGTTCCCGACGTTCGCCATGCCGACCGTGGTCGGCGAGATCAAGCGCTTCTTCCGGGACACGAGTTGGTCGGTACGGGTTCCGCGCCGGCTCCAGGAACTGCGCCTCGCGCTGACGAAGGCGAGCGACGAGCTGGCCCAGAAGCTGGACCGCTCCCCGACGGTGCCCGAACTCGCCGCGGTACTGGGCGTGTCGGAGGAGGACGTGGTCGACGGCCTCGCCGTGGGCAACGCGTACACGGCGTCCTCGCTGGACTCCCCGTCGCCGGAGGACGACGGCGGCGAGGGCTCCCTGGCGGACCGGCTCGGCTACGAGGACGGCGCGTTGGAGGGCGTCGAGTACCGCGAGTCCCTGAAGCCGCTGCTGGCCAAACTCCCGCCGCGCGAACGGCAGATCATCATGCTGCGCTTCTTCGCCAACATGACGCAGTCGCAGATCGGCGAGGAGGTCGGCATCTCCCAGATGCACGTCTCCCGCCTGCTCACAAGGACGTTGGCACAGCTGCGCGAGGGCCTGATCGCCGACTGACACCGCCCGGCCGGGCGCGTGCTTCCACGGCCCGCAGCCCGGCCGGTCATCACTTACCGGTGCGGGGTTCCTGTTTGACGGTTCGTCAGACAAACTGGGCCGATGCGACGGCGACGGGTCGGATACGGGCTGGCGGGGGTCGCACTCTGCCTCGGCGGGGTGCTCGCCGCCTCCGGGGCCGACGGCCGGCACGACGGGTACGCGGCTGTCGGAGCCGGCGGGAACGGGCCGGAGGACGCCGTGCCGCCGTCCGGGGACGTCGTGCTCGTCCCCCTCGACACCAGTTCCCCCGCCCGGCCTCCCGGGGCGGCACCGGGAACCGGTGGCGGATCCGCCGGGAGGACGGACACGGGCGCGGGCGCGCCGCTTCCGGGTGCGACACCGGGTGCCTCGGACCGCCCCGCCGTGCCCGGGGCCCCGAGAGAACGGCCTGCGGGAGGAGGATCGGGCGACGGCTCCGGGCCGGGCACGGCGGAACCGGGGGACTCTCCCCCGGCCCCGGGCCCGAGCGCGCCGGCTCCCCCGCCGCCGGAACCGCCGCCTTCGCCGCCAGGGCCGGCCGTACTGGTCGTCGCGGAGGTGCGGAGGGCGCCCACGGACAGGCGGTGGTGCGAGGACGTCACCGTGGAGTTCCGCAACACCGGTGGCTCAGCGGTGCGTTCGGGCACCGTCGTGTTCGGCACGCACATCATCGGAGCGCTCGGCGTCGACTGGGCGACGATCGAATCGGTCCGGGCGCTGCCGGCGCCCATCGCCGCGGGAACGGCCAGGACGACGACGTACCGGGTGTGCGTGGACTCCTGGCGCGTGCCGCTGGGCATGCGCGTGGAGACGCAGGACGTACGCGCGGAGCGTCCGTCCTGAGCGGCCGGACCTGACGGAGGTCCGTTACGACGGAATCAGCCGAGCGCGAGCCAGACGACCGCGCCGACGATCGCGACGGCCGCCACGATCCCGACGATCAGCCCGACCCGCGGACCGGCCGGCGCGGGCGCCGCCGCGGTGCGGCCGCCCTGCCGCGGACCGCCCTCGTCGACGAAGGCGCGGAACATCTGCGTGCTGCCCGCGGGATCGTAGCCCTCGGGGCCCTGGGGCGCTTGGGGGTTGTGTGCCATGGGTCAGGACCCTAGCGAACACGGGTGACCCGCCCAACCCCCGGTCGGCCGCCCCGCGACACACCCGCACGTCGTCCGCACGTTTCCCCGCCAATGCGGCCGGACCGTGACCTCGCACATGCAAAGGTTTTGGGGTTCCTTTACCCCGAAGGGCCCCATTTCGTTTGCCTGCAGCAACCAACCGCTTCTATGGTTGCCCTAAGCAACAATATGGGGGTGCGTCCGTGGCCGAACGGAGTCAGTACCAGGAGCTGGCCCGCCAGATCGGCGCCATGGGCGCCGTGAAGAGGAGCGTCGAGCGCCTGCTGCCCGCGGAGTGCCCGTCCGGCTCCGCCGCCGTGCTGGCCCTCCTCGACCGGTACGGGGAGATGCGGATCAGCCGGCTCGCGGAGCTCCTCGCCGTCGACATGTCCGTCACCAGCCGTCATGTGGCGCACGTCGCCGGACGCGGCTGGATAGAGCGGTCACCCGACCCGGACGACGGGCGCTCGCGCATCCTGCGGCTCACCCCCGCGGGGGTGGAGCGGCTCGGCGACCTCGGCCGACGCACCACCGATCTGTTCGCCCACCACCTTGAGGACTGGTCCGACGACGACGTCGGACGGCTCAACGCGCTGCTGGCCCGCCTCCGCGAATCCCTCGGGGACTGCCGGACCGCCCGTACACCCACGTAAGAGACCGCACACCACGCACGAGACTAGGAAGTTCATGGCTACGACCACACCGACCGGTGTGCGGGGCGGCCACGCCGGAGACGGGGGGACCCATGCCTCCGAGGGCGGCGCGCCGATGACGCACCGGCAGATCATGGAGGCGCTGTCCGGGCTGCTGCTCGGCATGTTCGTCGCCATCCTGTCCTCGACCATCGTCTCCAACGCCCTGCCCGCGATCATCAAGGACCTGGGCGGCGGCCAGTCCGCCTACACATGGGTGGTCACGGCGGCCCCTGCTGGCGATGACCGCGACCACCCCGCTCTGGGGCAAGCTCGCCGACCTCTTCAGCAAGAAGCTGCTCGTCCAGACAGCCCTGATCATCTATGTGGCGGGCTCGGTGGTGGCCGGACTCGCGCAGAACACCGGCACGCTCATCGCCTGCCGCGTGGTGCAGGGCGTCGGCGTCGGCGGCCTCACCGCCCTGGCGCAGGTGATCATGGCCGCGATGATCTCCCCGCGGGAGCGCGGCCGCTACAGCGGCTACCTCGGCGCGACGTTCGCCGTCGCAACGGTCAGCGGCCCGCTGCTCGGCGGCGTCATCACCGACACCGAGTGGCTGGGCTGGCGGTGGTGCTTCTACGTCGGTGTGCCGTTCGCGCTCCTCGCGCTGCTCGTGCTGCAGAAGACCCTCAAGCTTCCCGTGGTGAAGCGGGAGGTCGAGGTCGACTGGGCGGGCGCCCTCCTCATCAGTGCCGCGGTCTCGCTGCTGCTGATCTGGGTCACTTTCGCGGGTGACAAGTACGCGTGGCTGTCCTGGCAGACGTACGCCATGACCGGCGGCGCGCTGGCCCTGGGCCTGGTCTTCCTGGCCGCAGAGTCCCGGGCGGGCGACCCGATCGTCCCACTGCGGCTGTTCCGCAACCGGACCATCACGCTGGCCTCCCTGGCGTCGCTGTTCGTGGGTGTCGCGATGTTCGCCGGCACGGTCTTCTTCAGCCAGTACTTCCAGCTGGCCCGGGGCGAGTCGCCCACGATGTCCGGCGTCATGACCATCCCGATGATCGCGGGTCTGTTCGTCTCCTCGACGGTCAGCGGCCTGATCATCACCAGGACCGGCAGGTGGAAGGCATGGCTGGTCAGCGGCGGTGTCCTGGTCACCGGCGGCCTCGGCCTGCTGGGCATGATCCGCTACGACACCGAGTACTGGCGCATCGCCGTCTTCATGGCCGTCATGGGCCTCGGCCTCGGCATGATGATGCAGAACCTGGTGCTGTGCACGCAGAACCAGGTGGCCCCGCAGGACCTGGGCGCGGCCTCGTCGGTCGTCACCTTCTTCCGGTCGCTGGGCGGTGCCGTCGGTGTCTCCGCACTGGGCGCGGTGCTCGCCAACCGCGTCACCCACTACGCCGAGGACGGCCTCGCCGAACTCGGCCCGCGCGGCGCGTCGACGGGCCACGGCGGCACCGGCGGCGGGGGCATCCCCGACCTGGACGCGCTGCCCGCCCCGGTCCGCACCGTGATCGAGAGTGCGTACGGGCACGGAGTCGCTGACGTGTTCCTGTACTCGGCCCCGTTCGCGCTGCTGGCGTTCCTGGTGACCCTGTTCATCAAGGAGGTGGCGCTCAAGGGCGCCTCGGCCACCCCGGACGCGACCTCGCGGGACACCGGTGCCACCGCCCCCGTGCAGATGCCCGTCACCGTGCACGGTGTGGTGCGCGCCTCGGAGGGCGCACCCGTCGGGCGGGCCGCCGTCACGCTGATCTCGCCTGCGGGCCGCCGACTGGGCCGCGCGGTGGCCCGGGCGAACGGCGCGTACGCCCTGGACGCGCCGGGCTCCGGCCCGTACGTCCTGATCGCCTCGGCCGACGGTTTCCATCCGCAGGCGTCCACGGTGGTCGTCGGGGACGAGCCCTTGACCCACGACATCCTCCTCACCGGCACGAGCGGGCTGACCGGCACCGTGGTCACGGCCGAGGGCGGCGCGGCCGTCGAGGGCGCCGTGGTCGTCGTCACCGATGTTCGGGGAGACGTGCTGGCCACCGGCACCTCCGGCCCGGGCGGCGGCTTCGCCTTCACCGAACTGGTGCCGGGCGGGATGACCGTCGCCGTGAGCGCCCCCGGCTTCCGGCCGTTGGCCCTCCCCGTGGAGATCGGCGGCCAGGGCGTCTCCCGGCTCGAGGTGGCCCTGCGCGCGGGCGCCGTGGTCCGCGGCACCGTCCGGGCCGGGCACGCCGGGAACCCGTTGGCCGGCGCCCGGGTGACGCTCGTCGACGCGGCGGGGAACGTGGTCGCGACCGCGACCACCGGCGACGACGGCGCGTACGCCTTCGCCGACCTCGACCCGGGCGAGTACACGGTCGTCGCGACCGGCTACCCGCCGGTGGCGGGCACGCTCAGCGTGACCGGCGGCGGTGTGGACGGCCACGACATCGCACTCGCCCACGCGGGCGAGTGACCGGACCCCCGGGCGGCGCTCCCAGCGGAGGCGGCGCCCGGGGCCGGGGCGGCAGGCAGGGGACGGCCGGCCGCCCCGGCGACTTCTTTCCGATGCCCGACCGCGGGCCGGACGCGCTCCCTCGGCCCCGGCCCGGGTGCCCGTTCGGCCCGGCGGGGCAGCCGCGCGGCGAGCAGGCAGTCCGCCGGCACGGCCGGCGCTCCGACGAGCCGGCTGGTCTGCAGGCTCGACGCCAATGCGTCCGCGCTGCGCGGCCGGCCTGCGGACCCGTCGGTGGTTCCGTGGTCGTGGCGGTCGCGCCTGCTCCTCGTACGGCGCACGAGACGGCTTCCCGTGCACCGTTCGAGGCTGTCCCCCGTGCCGCTTGTCGCTAGCGCGCCGAGGTGAGGTCGTACAGGGTGGTGCCCCCCGCGGTGACCTGCGTGAAGTTCGCCCGGACCCACTCCTGGATCTCGGCGCTGCTTTCGCCGCCCGGGCCCCCTCCCCGGGCGCCCCCGCCGGCGGCGCCGTCGATGAACCAGTGGACGCTGCCGGCGGCCACGTACTGCTGGAACCGGGCGAGCGTCGGCGACGGGTCGCTGCCGTTGAAGCCGCCGATCGCCATGACCGGCTCCTCGGTGGCGAGTTGGTACGCGGCCGCGTTCTGGGAACCGACCGCGGCGGCCACCCAGGTGTGGGCGGAGGCGTTCTCCGTCAACTGGGCGACGACGGCGGAACCGACGTCCGGACCGTCGAGCAGACCGCCCGCCCTGCCGGCACCGGCGGGCCCTTCGCCCCACGCCTGGCGGCCCTGGCCCTGGCCCTGGCCCTGGTTCTGGCCGGGGCCGGGCGGTACGCCCTGACCCGGTCCTTGGCCTTGGCCGAGACCCTGTCCCGGGCCCTGACCCCGGCCCCCTCCGTCCCCCGCACCCGGCGGCATCCCGCCGCCGTCCGCCGCGGGACCGCCGTCACCTCGGGCGCCGGGGCCGCCCCCAGGCCCGCCACGCGCGGACGCCGGTCCCGCCGTCACGATCGAGCCCTGGTGGCCGCTGCCCAGTGTGGACAGGGTGTACGCCACCGGCCCGGCCAGCGACGCCGCGAGCCCGAGACCCGCCGCGCCCAGCGCGAGCGCACGCCCGAGCCGCCCGGCGAACAGCAGTCCCGCCGCGGCCACGAGCCCACCCACCAGCACCGCCGTGCGCAGCCACGGCACGAAGTCCGCGGTGCGGCCGAGCAGGACCCAGGCCCAGACCGCCGTCACCGCCACCGCGCCGGCCAGCGCCGCACGGGCCGCGGGATGACCGCGCTCCTCCCACAGCACGGTGGTGCCCATTCCGACGAGCGCCGCGATGTACGGGGCGAGCGCCACCGTGTAGTACTCGTGGAAGATCCCGGCCATGAAGCTGAAGACGAAGAGCGTCGTCAGCAGCGCCCCGCCCCAGGCGAGGAAGGCCGCCCTCGCGGTGTCGGTCCTGCCGCCTCGCCGGGTCACGACGAGGCCCGCGACGAGCAGGACGAGTGCGGCGGGCAGCAGCCAGGAGATCTGGCCTCCTACGCCGTCGCCGAACATCCGGCCGATGCCGGTCTCCCCCCAGCCGCCGCCCCGTCGGCCGCCGCCGACGCTGCCGATCTCGTTGCCGCTGATGCGGCCGAGGCCGTTGTAGCCGAAGGTGAGTTCGAGGAAGCTGTTGTTCTGGGAACCGCCGATGTACGGGCGCGAGGCCGTCGGCCACAGCTCGACGACCGCCACCCACCACCCTCCGGAGACGATCAGCGCCGCTCCCGCGAGGGCGAGTTGGCCGATCCTGCGCCGTACGGGAGCGGGCGCGCACACCGCGTACACGAGCGCGAGCGGCGGCAGGACGAGGAACGCCTGCAGGGTCTTGGTGAGGAACGCGAACCCGACCACGACGCCCGCCCACACCAGCCATCCGGTACGGGCGGCCTCCAGTGCGCGCAGCACGCAGTACACGGCCACGGTCGTCAGCAGTGCCAGCAGCGCGTCCGGGTTGTTGAAGCGGAACATCAGCGCGGCGACCGGCGTCATGGCCAGCACCGCGCCCGCGATCAGCCCCGCCGCCGCGCTGAAGCGCCGACGGACGGCCGCATGGACGACGGCCACCGCCGCCACGCCCATCAGCACCTCGGGCACCAGGATCTGCCACGACCCGAGCCCGAACAGCCGGACCGACAGCGCCATCGGCCAGAGCGCGGCGGGCGGTTTGTCGACGGTGATGGAGTTCGCGGCGTCGGACGAGCCGAAGAAGAACGCCTTCCAGCTCTCGCCGCCCGCCTGGACGGCTGCGGAGTAGAAGGAGTTGGCGTAGCCGGAGGCGCTCAGGTTGTACAGGTACAGCGCGCCGGTCAGCGTCAGCAGGGCGACCAGGGCGGGCCGCGCCCAGACCGGGTCCTCGGCACGGCCCCGCCACAGGCGGGCGGCCCGGCCGGGTCGCGGCGGCGTGCGCGGCGGTCCCGCGGCCGCGCTCGCGGTGGCCGCGTACGCGTCGTGCGGTGCGGTCGTCATCGTCGGCCTCCCGTGGTCGTGCCGTTCGTACGAGCCTCGGGAACCGTGCCGTCCGTACCGGCGTCGGGAACCGTCATGCCCGTGGGGCGCGGGCGCGTCAGGGAGCGGCGCACGGGAAAGACCCAGGCGCGGAAGAGCAGGAAGCGCAGCACGGTGGCCGCGAGGTTCGCCACGACCAGGACGGCCAGCTCGGTGCCGTGGGAGGGACTGCCGGCCGCGGCGTCCAGCGCGGCGAGGGAACCGCTGGTGAGGGCGAGACCGATACCGAGGACCAGCAGCCCCTGGGCCTGGTGGCGCACCGCCCGCTCGCGCCCGCGCACACCGAAGGTCAGGCGCCGGTTCGCCGCCGTGTTCCCGATCGCCGAGAGCAGCAGCGCGGCGGCGTTCGCCGTCTGCGGCCCCGCCCCGGCACGGAACACCGAGTACAGCAGCAGGTAGCAGAGCGTCGAGAGCACACCGACCGCGCAGAAGCCGACCAGCTGACGGGCCAGCCCGCCGGGGACTCCGCCGATCCGGCCGTCCCTCGGGTCGTCGCCGAACGGCCGTGCGAGCCGGTCCAGGGGGAGCGCCCCGACCGCCAGCGCCCGTCCGACCCGCAGCACGCCCTTCAGGTCGTCGACGGCCGTGCGCACGATGCGCACGGTGGAGTCCGGGTCGTCGACCCAGTCCACGGGAACCTCGTGGATCCGCAGGCCCGCCCGCTCGGCCAGCACCAGCAGCTCCGTGTCGAAGAACCAGCCGGTGTCCTCGACCATCGGCAGCAGGCGCTCGGCAACCTCGCGCCGTATCGCCTTGAACCCGCACTGCGCGTCCGAGAACCGCGCGGCCAGCGAACCGCGCAGGATCAGGTTGTACGTACGGGAGACGAACTCCCGCTTCGCCCCGCGCACCACCCGCGACGAACGCGTGAGCCGCGAGCCTACGGCCAGGTCCGAGTGGCCGGAGATCAGCGGGGCGACCAGGGGCAGCAGCGCGTTGAGGTCGGTGGACAGGTCGACGTCCATGTACGCCAGCACGGGCGCGTCGGACGCCGCCCACACCGCCCGCAGCGCACGACCGCGCCCCTTCTGCTCCAGACGGAGAGCCCGGACTTGCGGGACCGAGGCCGCGAGCGCCGCCGCCACCCGGGGTGTGCGGTCGGTACTGGCGTTGTCCGCGACGGTGATCCGGAAGCCGTACGGGAAGGTGGCGGCGAGATGGTCGTGGAGCCGGCGCACGCACGGCTCCAGGTCCTTCTCCTCGTTGAAGACGGGGATGACCACATCGAGCACGGGCGGGCCCGCCGTGCCCACGGGCAGATGCTCCCGTGCCGGCAGGGTGCCCGTGGCGGTGGTGCCCGCCGGGGTGTCGGTTCGCATGGACCGACTCTCGACGGGGCCGCTGTCACCCCCGTGTGCCGAGACTGTGCGCCGTCTGTGAGTTGCCGGGTTGCCGTACGAGCGGCAGCCGCACGGTGAGGACGGTGCGGCCCGGCGCGCTCGCCGCGTCGACCGTTCCGCCGTGCGCCGCGACCACGGCGTGCACGATCGCGAGCCCGAGGCCGGTGCTGCCCGCGTGCCGGGAACGCGAGGCGTCACCGCGCGCGAAGCGTTCGAAGACGTGCGGAAGCAGGGCGGGGGGAATGCCCGGACCGTCGTCCCGGACCTCCAGCGCGACCGCCGTCCGGCACTGCAGCGGCCGCACGGCCGCGGTGACGGTGGTGCCCGGCGGAGTGTGCGTACGGGCGTTGGCCAGCAGATTGACCAGCACCTGCTGCAGCCGCTCCGGATCGGCCCTTACCACGGCGGGGTCGTCCGGCAGTTCCAGACGCCAGATGTGCTCCGGTCCCGCGGCCCGGGCGTCGCTCACCGCGTCGACGACGAGCGGCGACAGATCGGTGCTCCGGTACGCCAGGGGCCGCCCCGCGTCGAGCCGCGCCAGCAGCAGGAGATCCTCCACCAGCCCCGTCATCCGGGTGGCCTCCGACTCGATCCGGGCGAGCGCGTGCCGGGTGTCCGGCCCGGGCCGCTCCCGTCCGCGCCGGGTCAGCTCGGCGTAACCGCGGATGGACGCGAGGGGCGTGCGCAGCTCATGGCCGGCGTCCGCCACGAACTGCCGCACCCGCGTCTCGCTCTCCTGCCGCGCGTGCAGGGCGGAATGGACGTGGTCGAGCATCCGGTTGAGCGCGGCGCCGACCCTGCCGACCTCGGTGCCGGGGTCGGCCTCCGCCTCGGGCACCCGCTCGTACAGCGCAACCTCGCCGCTGTGCAGGGGAAGTTCGGAGACCCGGGTGGCGGTCGCCGCGACCCTCCGCAGCGGGCGCAGCGCGACCCCGACGAGGGCGCCGCCCGCCAGTCCGGCGGCAACCAGTCCGGCGGCGGTCACACAGATCTCGACGACGACGAGCGTGGCCAGGGTGCTGTGGACCTCGGCCAGGGGAACGCCGACGAGGAACGCGCCGTTGCCGCCCGCACGGTACTCGACGCGGTAGCCGCCGAGACCCGGCAGTTCCACGGTGTGCGGCCGTCCGTCCCGCGGCACGGCCGTGAGCGCGGCCTTCTCCGCCCCGGTCAGGACCCGGTCCGTGACCCGTGGGCCCAGCTCGTCCGAGTCCTGCTGGGTGGAGACGACCCCGCCGCCGAGGGCACCGTCCGCCGCGACCTGCGCGCCGACCGTCCCGAGCGGCGCGCCGCCGCCCGTGACGAACCGCAGCGGCTCCGGCGCCCGCGGGCCGCCGCCCCGGGCGCCCGGAGGAGGGCCGGCCGCCCGCAGCGCGACGCCGCGGAGCTGCTCGTCCTTCTGCCCGTACAGGTACGTGCGCAGCGCGAGCGTCGTCACGGAGCCGATGACCGCCGCGACCACCGCGATGAGCACCACCGCGGACACCACGAGCCGGGTCCGCAGCGACCATCCGCCGCGCGAGGCCACGCTCATCACGCCCTAGTCACCGGGCTTGATCAGATATCCGGCACCGCGCCGGGTGTGGATCATCGGGGTGCGCCCCGCGTCGATCTTGCGCCGCAGATAGGAGATGTAGAGCTCGACCACATTGGCCTGGCCGCCGAAGTCGTACGACCAGACCCGGTCCAGGATCTGCGCCTTGCTGAGCACCCGCCGGGGGTTGCGCATCAGATAGCGCAGCAGCTCGAACTCCGTCGCCGTGAGGTGGATCGACGTACCGCCGCGTGTCACCTCGTGGCTGTCCTCGTCGAGCGTCAGGTCACCGACGACGAGCAGCGACTCGTCCCGCGCTGCGACCGCCGTCGCGGAACGCCGTATCAGCCCGCGCAGCCGTGCCACGACCTCCTCCAGACTGAACGGCTTGGTCACGTAGTCGTCACCGCCCGCCGTGAGGCCGGCGATCCGGTCCTCGACGGCGTCCCTGGCCGTCAGGAACAGCACCGGTACGTCGGGGAGTTCGCGCCGGAGCCTGCCGAGGACGGCCAGCCCGTCCATGTCGGGCAGCATCACGTCGAGGACGACGGCGTCGGGCCGGAAGGCGCGGGCCGCGCGCACGGCACCCGCCCCGTCGCCCGCGCTGCGCACCTCCCACCCCTCGTAGCGCAGGGCCATCGAGAGCAGCTCGGTGAGGGAGGACTCGTCGTCCACGACGAGGACCCGTACGGGGCCGCCGTCGGTCCTGCGCAGTCCGGAGCGTCCCCGGGCCGTGGTCGTCGTCATGCCGCCCACTCTGGGGCGCCGCGGTGAGAGCGACCTTGCGCTTCCCTGTGAATCCCCTGAGAACCGTCACGGGCAGACGTGGGCGATCGGCACCGATGCACGGCGTCACGGGCGGGCGACGCCGAAGACCGCCACGGACCGCGGCGGACGGGCGGGGACCGCCACGGACTGCCGTGGACGGGCGGGACGGGCGGGGACCACCACGGACTGCCGTGGACGGGCGGGACGGGCGGGAACGGCCGAGGACCGCCGCAGACGGCCGTGGACGGCCGGGCGTCACGGCCCGACCGAGAACAGCGCGGCAGCGTTCCCGTGGCAGACCGCGCGCAGCCAGTCGTCGCCGAGCTCCAGCCGCTCCAGGGCCCGGAGCTGGTGGAGGTAGGGGTACGGGATGTTGGGGAAGTCCGTCCCGAACAGCACGCGGTCCCCCAGGTCCGCGAGCCGCGCCCGCTCGGCCGCCGGGAACGGGCTGAAGCGCTCGCTGAAGTCGGTGAAGGCCATCGTCGTGTCCAGGCGCACCTCCCGGTGGCGATCGGCGAGGTCCAGGAAGTCCCTGTACTCCGGCATCCCCATGTGGGCGACGATCAACCGCAGTCGGGGATGGCGCGAGAGGAGGCGTGCCACCGGCTCGGGCCCGGTGTACTTGCCGGGCGCCGGCCCGGACCCGCAGTGCATCACCACCGGCACGCGCGACTCGGCGAGCAGACCCCACACCGGGTCGAGGAGGGCGTCGTTGGGGTCGTACGCTCCGACCTGGACGTGCGCCTTGAACACCCGGGCCCCACCCTCCACGGCCGCGCGGACATAGCGCTCGACGCCCTCCTCGGGGTACAGCGTCGCCGTCCGCAGACAGTCGGGCGTCCGGGCGGCGAAGTCGGCGGCCCATCCGTTCAGCCACTCCGCCATGTCCGGCTTGTGGGGGTACAGCATGGACGTGAAGTGCCTCGCTCCGAACTCACGGAGCAGCGCGATCCGTCGGCCTTCCTCCGCGCGGTAGGTGATCGGCCACGCCGTGCCCGTCAGCGGTCCGGCGGAGTCGAAGTACGCCCACACCTTGTCCAGGACCCGCTCGGGCATGAAGTGGGTGTGCACGTCGATGAGTCCCGGCAGCCCCAGCCGCTGCCAGAACGTCCGTACCGCCAGGGCCTCGGTCCCGTCCGGGCCCGGACCGCCGGAGGGTCCGGCCGCCGCACCCCGGGCCGCTCCCTCCGCATCCGGCGAACAGCAGGGGGAGGCGGGGTGGTTCCGTGCCGTCACGGGGTGATCGCTCATGCCCACACCCTCCGACGTGCACCGAGGCACTGTCCAGGCCCCGCCCCCCGGCCCCGGACGCGGGCGCGGGCGCGGGCGGACGGCGCGTACCGGGTCCGCACCGGGGCGCACTCACGCTGGGTGCGGGAAGCCGCCCGTGCCACGTGCTCCAGGAGCCGGGGCGGGCCATCGCGGCCACGGAGGCCGGACGTGCGGGGCCGGGGCCGGAGCGGATTCCCCGTCGGCTCCGGTGCGGATCCCCCATCGGATCCGCTCCGGGCCGGATCCGGACCCGGACGGCTCAGAAGAGCCCGTCCTGGACACCCGTCGGCAGTTCGTCCACCGGCACGGACGCCGCGGATCGGGGATCGGCCGCGACGAGCTCCCAGCCGGACATCAAGCGGGTGTCGAGGACCGTCACGCGGCCGTCGCCGGTGCCCAGGTGCAGATCGGGGCCCGCGGCCGCGACGAGCCGCCCGGCCACGCCCCCGCCGTCCACCAACTCCCGCACCACCCGCAGGGCCGCCGGACCCCCGACCGCCGCGCCGGGCTGCACCGTGGGCGCCAACCCGAACTCGCCGGCGTGGTCGAGCAACAACGGCGGATCCGGAATCAACACCTGCGTCGACCCGAGCCGTGGCCCCGGCTGCAACGACCGAGCCCGGAGCGGGTCATGAGTCGCCGTGAGCATGACGCCCCTTCGGGACTCACGGTGCCGACTGTCCGCGATCACCATGGCCTACCGATCCATGCACCGGGCTGGGCTGGTCCGCACGACCGCCTCACATATCGTGGCGGCACATCGCTACCAGCACTGGGGGGACACGGCGTGGATCAAGGACGGGATCAGCGCATCCGGCGCGCGAGGCTGTTCGGCGCTGTCGCGATGGCAGTCCTCGCAGCAGTGGCAATGGTCGGCTACGGAATCAGGGCCGCCCTGCCCTGGTGGGCGGTGGCGACCGTGGCATTGCTGACGGCGGGGCTTGCCGGCTGGACCGGGGCGCAGATCGGCCGTCAGCGCGGTATCCGTAACGAGGTCCTGGAGCCCGGGGAGACGGTGCTCGGTACCTACACCGTTCGTCCCCCGTACACCGAGCACACCCCGCCCGCGGCTCACGAAGGGCCGCAGTATCAACTTCGCGTGACCACCCGCTGCATGGAGATGTGGGAACGCTCTGCCTTGCTGTGGCGACACCCATGGCCCGAGTTGCGGCTGATCACCGACGGCCCGCGACTGCGCATCCACCATGAAGGGCGTGAGGCCGGGACGATGCTGCTGGAGCAGCCGGGCGCCGCTCAGGAGATACGTGGCGTCGCCAGGCGGCACGGGGTCTGATGCCCGACTGCTTTTCCGCGCTCACCTGGGCGGCATAGGTTTCAACCGGTCGTCCAGGACAGGGATCTGCGCCGCGAGGTCGGCGACGACCTGCGCGGCGACGTCCTCCCCCGGCAGCGCGGTCCGCTGAGCCTGCACAGCCTCCGGCGCGGTAGCGGTGACCGCGGCGGCGCTTCGGCCATCGCGATTGGCCGGCCAGGCCGTCAGTCGGACCCGGCCGCGGCGGCGAATCGGGGCCGGCGTCCGGTACCGGTCAACAGCACGAGTGCAGCCTTCTGCGCGCTGCAATCGAGGCTCGTTCCAGCACGGGGAGGACACCGGCCAGCACGTCCCGCAAGCGGTTGATCACCCACGCCCGGTCGGCCACGAGGTCGGTGCGGTGGGCAGTCAGCAGCGCGAGGTCGGCGACCGGCTGGGCGGGCACGTCAATGGCCGCGAAGCCCCGGCGATGACGCGCAGTCCCGGCGATGACATAGGCATCGCGGGATCGGTTCTCGCCTCGCCTCGGTAGGCGCCCGACATACGGTTGACCGTCCGACCGGGCACGCAGACGGCAAGATCTGATCTTCACCACGAAGTACGGCACGCCGATCGAGCCGAGGAACCTCACCCGCATGTTCGCGCTGCGGGCCCGCCGGGCCGGTCTCCGATCCATCCCGCTCCGTAACACCCGCACACACCTGCAGCTCGCTCCTGATCGCTCTCAGGGTTCACCCGAAGGTGGCGCAGCGCATTCTCCGGCTCTCACGGATCGCCGTGACGATGGAGGTCTATGCCGAGGCGAGCGAAGAAGAGGTACGCGCTGCGATCGGCAAGCTGTCCGCCGCGATGGGCGGCACCGCTGACAGCGATCCGTACGGTTGCTGTACCTCGGGCTGTACGGCACGACAAAGCCCCCTCCGGGACGATCCCGAGGGGGCTTTGATCCGTGTGCACTCGGCAGGATTCGAACCTGCAACCTTCTGATCCGTAGTCAGATGCTCTATCCGTTAAGCTACGAGTGCTTGTCTTCCCGGGCTTTTCGGCCCGGTCGGCGTTGCGGGAACAACATTACATGACCTGCGCCGTCAGGCGAAATCCATTAACCGCACCCCGCCTGACCTGCACAAACACCCGGACGGCCGTATGGGCGCCCGACGCTGGGGACCGCCGTCCGGGGGGATGCGGAAGCGAGCGGATCACCCGTGTGCCGACCCGGAATATCGGAGACGGACCCCGGGCGCCGAGAGAGGGAGATCGCGCGGGCCGGTGCGACACCGACGAAGGAGCGGGGGACACCGGACGCCACCACGGCCGGCGGCTGTCGGAGCCGTCGGACCCACACCGGGAACGACCGAAGCCCCGGCCGTCGGGCCGGGGCTTCGGTGATGATGCGGAGGCGGAGGGATTTGAACCCTCGATGGGCTTTAAGACCCAAACCGCATTAGCAGTGCGGCGCCATAGACCGGACTAGGCGACGCCTCCAGCACACCCGCGCGGTCGCGGGTGGTGCGTGCAGATGATGACACAGCCGGGTGGGGTGTCACCAATCGCTCCCCACGGTACTAGGCGCGCGGGCTCCTGGGCAAAGACGCGCTCACACCCCGATCGGCCCAGCCGGGGTTGCGCAACGCCCCGGCGCGCGGAGCGTTAGAGATGCCGGGACGCCGTCCCCCGAAGCGGGGCCCCGCCCCCGAACCTTCGCTTCCAGGAGTACGCATGCTGCGCCGCCTCGTCCTCACCGTCGCCGCGACGGCCACAGCCTCCCTCGCCGCGCTGACCGCCGCCGTGCCCACCGCGGGTGCCTCCCCGCACACGCCGATCCCGCTGCCGTTGCTCGAACCCGGTCAGCCGGAGCCGTCGGACCGGTCCGCGCCCGGTGACCGGCTCGTCGTGACCACCTCGGAGACCGGGAACCCCCAGGCCGACGGCACGTACGAGCTGACGTGCGGCGCGGCGGGCGGTCCGGCGGGCGGCTCGCACCCCGAGGCGGAGGCGGCCTGCGACCGGCTGGCCGAGTTCGCCACGGATCGGCAGGACCCTTTCAGTCCGGTCGGCGCGGACACCATGTGCACGATGCAGCACGGCGGCCCCGCCACCGCGCGGATCACCGGCACCTGGCGCGGGCACGACGTCGACGCCACCTTCGACCGCACCAACGGCTGCGAGATCCGCCGCTGGGAGACCCTCGAACCGGTTCTGCCGACCGCCCGCCAGGACGACGCCCGTACCACCCCGGTATGACACCCCGCCCACCCGGACGGCCCCGTCCCGAGGACCGGCGTAACCCGTCCCGGGGTTTCGGCCAACGCCCCCGCCCACGCCCGCTTGACGCCCCACGATGGCGCCCAGCGCTCCCGGCGGTACGGTCATGCGCAGGTCAGGGGGCGTCTCCGAGGGCCCGGGCAGACTGTGTGTACACAGAACCTTGGTGAGAGCTCCCCCTCATCCACCGCCGCGGCCGCATCCCCAGCCCTTAGACTCCCTCCAGTGACAGGCTGCGGCCGCGAGGGCAAGATGGCCCCGGCCGTCCGCCGCAGGATGCTGTAGGTCAGGGAGGAAGCGTCGTCGTGAGCAGCAGGCCATCCCGAGGCGCTGCTCGCCTCGCCGCCATACTCGACGCCCTCCCGGACGGGCTCGTCCTCGTCAACTGCAACGGCACGGTCGTCAACGCCAACACCATCGCCCTCGAGATGTTCGAGGCCCCCGGCACCGCGCTCGTCGGTCGCGGGCTCCTCGACCTGCTGCCGGCGTTCGACTCCAAGCTCATCCCCGGCTCGATGCGCCGCCCCGACTCCGCCGACGAGCGCGGCCGCACGAAGCCGACCCGGATGGTCGCACGCCGCACGGACGGCAGCGAGTTCCCGGTGGAGGTGACCAGCGCCAGCCTCGAGGACGGCCGTGAGGCATACGACTCGCCCGGCGTCGGAGGTGGCTACACCGGCGACGAACTGCTGATGCTCGTCGTGCGCGACCTGTCCGGCACGGTCGACACCGAGGCCGAACTCGCGCGCTCCCAGCGGCAGACCGAGATGATCCTGCGCGCCGCCGCCGAGGGGGTCGTCGGCACGGACACCGACGGCCGTGTCGTCCTCGTCAACCCGGCCGCCGCCCAGATCCTCGGCTTCCGCGCCAGCGACCTCGGCGGCAAGGAACTGCACCCGCTGATCCTGCACTCGCGCCCGGACGGCGAGCCGTTCCCGTACGAGGAGTCCCCGCTCGCCGACACGCTCAAGTCCGGGCGCAAGCACCGGGTCCGCGGCCAGATGCTGTGGGCCAAGGACGGCAAGCGCGTCCCCGTCGACCTGACCACCGCGCCGGTGCGCGACGGGGAGCAGCTGGTCGGCGCGGTCATGACCTTCACCGACCGGCGGCCCTACGAGGAGCAGGCGGAGCGGCACGCCGCGGAGCTCGCCGAACGGGACGAGAAGTACAGCACGGACATCGCGGAGCGCGACGAGAAGTACGCGACCGACATGGCCGAGCGGGACGCGCGGCACGCGGCCGAACTGGCGGAGCTGACCGAGAAGCACACCGCGGAGATCGCGGACAGGACCGAGCAGTACGCCGCGGAGATCGAGAGCCGGGACGAGCGGGAGGCCGCCCTGGCCGCCCGGCACGCCCAGCTGGCCGCGGTCCTCGGCGAGGCACTGCGCGGTCCCCTGGAGGAACTGCGCGGCGAGCTCGGGAAGCTGGCCGCCGACCCGGCCGGGCAGCTGTGGCCGGAAGCCAACCAGATCCTGCACCACCTGTCCGCGGGCTACGCCCGGATGACGACCCTGGTCGACAACGTCCTGGGCTTCCAGCGGCTGGACGCCGGTGCGGAGCAGCTGGACAAGGCCGTCGTCCTGCTCGACGCGGTCGTGGCGGCCGGTGTCGAGGGCGCGGTCGAACTGATCGGCCCCGGGCGGGCGCAGTTCGCGGTCCACGCCCCGCCGATCGAGGCCGAGGTGGACGGCGCACGACTGGCGACGGCGCTGGCGCATCTGGTCGCCGACGTCGCGGGCATCGACTCGACGGGCAAGGCCAGGGTGGTGCCGGGCGCCGGGTACGTCGACTCGACCATCGTGGTCGCGGCGGCGCAGCGCGGCGACGTCGTACGACTCGAAGTGCGCGGTCCCTACTCCGGCGGCGATCCGGTGCACGAGCCCATCGTCCGCGGCATCGTGACCGCGCACGGCGGCGTGCTGCAGACGCACGAGGTGCCGGGTATGAACGGCAGCGCCTACGTCCTGGAGGTGCCGCTCGGCAACGGGGCCGGAACGGTGGCCTCCGCGGCGGCCCCGGAGCAGGCGCCGTCCGTCCTCCCGGCGCAGGCCACGTCCGGTGGCGGGCGGCGGCGCGCGCGCCGGGCCTCGACGGACGCTTTCCTGGAGAGCCCGGTGGGCCCCGACGGCGCACCCGTCTCCGCCGAGCCCTCCGGGCGGCGCCGGGCACGTACGGAAGGTGACAAGGCCGGTGGCACCGGCGGCGAGCCTGCGGCGGCGAGCGGCGGCACGGGCCGTCGTCGTGGCCGGCCGAGCCCGGCCGAGGTCGAGCCGGCCGCCCTCCCGGCCGCGCAGGGCGGCTCCGTCGTGACCGCGGCGGAGGCCGTTGCGGGCCGCCCCGCGCTGGGCGACACCGTGCCGCCCCAGGGTGTGAGCCCCGAAGCCGCGGCCCCGCAGGGCACCGGGCGGCGGGCCCGGCGTGCCCAGGCGGCGCTTCCCGCGCCGCCCTCGAGCGGCACGGCCCCGGACGGCCCGGCGGCCACGGGGCGGACCGCGGACCCACACGGTGGACAGTCCGCCGGTCAGGGCGTCGCCGCACTGGAGCCCGCCACCACGGGAACCGCGTCCGGAGCGCAGCAGGGCGGCCGGCGGGCGCGGCGGGCGCTCGCGACCGGCAACGACCGGCCGGCCCCCGCCGAGGAGCCGCGCGGCCCGTTCGCGCTGCCGCCCGCCGAGGCTGACCGCACCCCCGCCGTCGCACCCGTGGACGAGGGCCGCCATGACCAGGGGCGTCCCGAGCCGGACGGCGATCACACCCCCCCGCAGCCGCACCCCGTGCCGACCGGACGTCGGCGTGCGCGCCCGGCCGAGGGCGGGACGGCCGGGCGGGGCGTCCCCGCACAGGCCGGTCCCTCGACCCCGCCCGCCGGCCTGGTGGCACCCACCGGCCCGGTACCGCCCGCCGGTCCCGCGACCCCCACGCCCACGCCCACGCCCGCCGGTCCGGCAACACCCGCCGCACCCGGCCCGGTACCCGCCGCCGGTCCCGCGACCCCGCCCGCCGGCCTGATGGCACCCACCGGCCCGGTACCGCCCGCCGGTCCCGCGACCCCCACGCCCACGCCCCCGCCCGCCGGTCCGGCAACACCCGCCGCACCCGGCCCGGTACCCGCCGCCGGTCCCGCGACCCCGCCCGCCGGCCTGATGGCACCCACCGGCCCGGTACCGCCCACCGCACCCGGCCCGGCACCGGCCGAGCCGCTCGCCCAGGATCCCGCCGCGAACGCCGCGCCCTCCGGTGACACCGGTTCCGTACCGCTGCCTCCAGCCGCCCCGGTCGCCTCCGGTGACACCGGTTCCGTACCGCTGCCTCCAGCCGCCCCGGTGTCGGCTGGGCCGCCCGCCCGGGCCCGTCGGGCGGCCCAGCCGCTGCCCGCCGAGGCGCCGGCTCCGGCGGCCGGGACGGCGACACCGGCGCGGGGGACCGCCGCACCGGTGCCCGCTGTCGAGCCGGTCGACCCCGACGCCTCGCAGGGCAGGGCGTTCAGCGTGCGCACGCTCGGCCAGGGAGTGCCGTTCGCCCAGCAGATCGCGCAGCAGCAGAACCGGCAGGCCACGCAGGCAGCGGCGCTGCCGCAGATCGCGGCCCAGAACCAGACGGCGGGCTCGGGCCGCCGCCGCAAGCTGGCCACCCGGCAGGAGGCCGAGCGCCAAGTGTCCGAGACGGGCGCGCGACTCCTTCCGCAGCAGCCGCAGCCGGGACCCGCCACCGCCCCGGGCCCGTCGCAGCGGCTCGGTGCGCCCACCGAGGGGCGGGCGTACGCGATCGGCGCTCCGGACGAGGGCGCGGAGGGCCCGGAGCCGCTGGACGGACCTGGTGGCGCGGTCGAGGTCGCCAACCGGCCGGCACCGCTGCCCCAGGACGACGAGCTTCCCCCCGAGCCGCTGGACAACCCGCGCCGGCTGCTGGTGTGGCCGGCGCCCGACGTCGCCACGCAGCAGGCGCTGAGCGACCGCGGCTACCGGCCGGTGATCGTGTACTCCCGCGAGGAGGTGGACGCGCAGATCGCCGCCTTCCCGGCCGCGCTCTTCGTCGATCCGCTGACCGGGCCGATCACCCGTACCGCGCTGCAGTCGCTCCGCCAGGCCGCGGTGGCCGCCGAGGTCCCCGTGCTGCTGGCCGCCGGACTGGGCCAGGCCACGCGCGAGGCCGCGTACGGAGCGGACCCCGCCGTGCTGCTGAAGGCCCTGGCGCCGCGTGACAGCGAACAGCATCCGTCCCGCGTACTGCTGATCGAACAGCACGCCGACATCGCGGCCGCCCTGACGGCCACGCTGGAGCGGCGTGGGATGCAGGTCGCGCGGGCCGCGACCGACGCGGACGCGGTGGCGCTCGCCCAGCAGACGCGGCCGAACCTGGTGGTGATGGACCTGATGCAGGTGCGCCGCCGCCGCGCCGGGATCATCGACTGGCTGCGCGCGAACGGGCAGTTGAACCGCACCCCGCTCGTCGTCTACACCTCGGCCGGGCTCGACCAGGCGGAGCTGCCGAAGCTCTCCTCGGGCGAGACCGTCCTCTTCCTGGCCGAGCGTTCCACGAACGCCGAGGTCCAGGGCCGGATCGTGGACCTGCTGGCGAAGATCGGGACCAACTAGGGCGGTGACCGGACCACCGGCCGACGCGGGCGCGGCGGTCGCCGGTCTCGTCGCCCGGGGCCGGGGCTCCACGAGGATGCGCCCCGGCGGACCGGGGCGCATCCTCGTGGAGCACGGCTTCCGGTTGCCCTCCGCGCTCGACGGCGGGCCGCTGGAACGCGAGGAGCTCCGGTCCGCGGATCGGGCACCCCTGGGCACCGGTCCGCCGCCGGAAACCGGAGACGCCCGGGTTCCGCAACGACGAGCTCGCGCGGACCCGACGGCGCGCCGAACGGACACGGCATGCCGCGGACGTCACACGGAGCGGACGCCACACGGGACAGAGGCAGCACGAGCAGCACGGAGCAGCGCAGCCGCAGCCGCAGCACGGCCCGGTACGCGTCGCGTACCGGGCCGTGCCCGAACAACGTGACCGCCCAAGAGCCGTCCCGCGGTCCCTGGGAGGTCGGCGCGCGGCGTCGGAGGCGGTGCATCGCACGGCGGAGAGTCGTCCTCGTACCGGATGTACCGGGGCGATTCGACAACGACGGCGAGGCGCCGCAGCTGTCCTCGTGCGCCCGCCGGGGACTGCGGGACGGTCGTCAGCGCACTTCGGTGACCTGCAGCTCGCCGTCCGCGTACTGCCGGCGGATGACCTTCTTGTCGAACTTGCCGACGCTGGTCTTCGGCACGGACGGGATGATCGCCCAGCGCTCCGGCAACTGCCACTTGGCGATGCGCCCGGCCAGGAACTCCTTCAGCGAGGCGTAGTCGGCGGTCGAGCCGTCCTTCAGCACCACCGTCGCCAGCGGGCGCTCGCCCCACTTCTCGTCCGGTACGGCCACGACGGCGGCCTCCGCCACCTCCGGGTGCGCCATCAGCGCGTTCTCCAGCTCGACGGACGAGATCCACTCGCCGCCCGACTTGATGACGTCCTTGGCCCGGTCGGTGAGGGTGAGGAAGCCGTCCGGGCCGATGACACCGACGTCACCGGTCTTCAGCCAGCCGTCCTCGCTGAACTTGTCGGCCGGCCGGAGCGGCTCGCCGGCCGCGCCGCCGTAGTACGCGCCCGCGATCCACGGACCGCGCACCTCCAGCTCGCCCGCGGACTCGCCGTCCCACGGCAGGAACTCCCCGCCCGGCCCGCGCAGCCGCGCCTCGACGCCCGCCGGGAATCGGCCCTGGGTGAGCCGGTAGCCGAACTCGGCCTCGGTGCCGACCGCGTGGGCAGGCGGCCGGGCGACGGTGCCCAGCGGCGAGGTCTCGGTCATGCCCCAGGCGTGGCAGACGCGCATACCGAGCGCGTCGAACGCCTCCATCAGCGACGGCGGGCAGGCCGAGCCGCCGATGGTGACCTGGGTGAGGGAGCTCACGTCGCGCGGCTTGGCGGTGAGCTCTGCGAGGAGGCCCTGCCAGATGGTGGGTACGGCCGCGGCGTGGGTCGGGCGCTCGGTCTCGATCATCTCCGCGAGCGGGCCGGGCTGCAGGAAGCGGTCCGGCATCAGCATGTTCACACCGGTCATCAGCACCGCGTGCGGCAGACCCCATGCGTTCACATGGAACTGGGGCACGACGACGAGGCTGGTGTCGGCGTCCGTCACGCCCATCGACTCGGCCATGTTGACCTGCATGGAGTGCAGATAGATCGAGCGGTGCGAGTACACCACGCCCTTGGGGTCGCCGGTGGTGCCGGAGGTGTAGCACATGGCGGCAGCCGAGCGCTCGTCCAGCTCCGGCCAGTCGTACGTGGTCGGCTTCCCGGCGAGGAGTTCCTCGTACTCGTGGACCCGGGCGGCGGCGCCGTCCAGCACCGAGCGGTCGCCGGGGCCCGAGACCACGACGTGCTCGACGGTCGGCAGGTGCGGCAGCAGGGGCGCGAGCAGGGGAAGCAGCGAACCGTTGACGATCACTACCCGGTCGGCGGCGTGGTTGACGATGAACACCAGCTGCTCGACGGGCAGTCGCAGGTTGAGCGTGTGGAGGACCGCGCCCATACAGGGGATCGCGTAGTAGGCCTCGACGTGCTCGGCGTTGTTCCACATGAGGGTCGCGACCCGCTCGTCACCGGTGACGCCCAGGTCGTCGCGCAGGGCGTGGGCCAGTTGGGCCGAGCGCTCGCCGATCTCACGGTAGCTGCGGCGTTGCGGCTCGCTCTCGCCCGTCCATGTGGTGACCTGTGAACTTCCGTGGATCGTCATCCCGTGCTTCAGGATGCGGGTAACGGTCAGTGGTACGTCCTGCATGGTGCTCAGCACGGCGTCCTCCCGGTGGGCGCACAGCTCCAAGGTGTGTGCAGATTCTGCGCACATACCAATCGGTATGTCACTACCCCCGGGTAAGAAAGCTCAGCGGACCGGGGACAGCTCCGGGTCCTCACGGAGCTTGCCGAGCGCACGGGAGACCGCGCTCTTGACCGTGCCCACGGAGACACCCAGCACCTCGGCGGTCTGGGCCTCGCTGAGATCCTCGTAGTACCTGAGGACGACCATCGCGCGCTGCCGGTCCGGGAGCCGCATCACCGCACGCCACATCGCGTCGTGCAGCACCTGCCGCTCGGCCGGGTCGCCCGGGGAGGCCCCGGAGGGCTCGGGCAGCTCGTCGCACGGGAACTCGTCCACCTTGCGCTTGCGCCACTGAGACGTGCGGGTGTTGAGCAGCGCGCGGCGGACGTATCCGTCGAGGGCGCGGTGGTCCTCGATGCGCTCCCAGGCGACATAGGTCTTGGCGAGCGCGGTCTGCAGCAGGTCCTCGGCGTCGCTCGGATTGGCCGTGAGGGAGCGGGCGGTCCGCAGCAGCACGGGCCCCCGCGCCCGTACGTACGACGAGAACGACGTGTAGGAGGTCGGCGGCACGGCGGCGCTGGAAGCGGTCGTGCAGACTGGCGTGGTCATGGCTCCACGCTAGGAGCGGGGCCTCCCAGCCGGATCGGCCCCAGGTCCCGAACCAGGATCCGCCTCAGGTTGTAGCGGTGAAGCGGGCCCCACCTCCTGTGGGTGGAGGAGGCCTCTGCTCCGGCTCAGGGTCCCGTGCGTCACCGGCTCAACCGTCCGTCCCGAGTACCAGTGCCGAGGTCGGGACGCCCGTACCGGCCGTGACCAGGGCGCGGGCCGCCCCGGCGGCCTGGTTCACGGAGGTGCCCCGCAGCTGTCTGACGGCCTCCGCGATGCCGTTCATGCCGTGCAGATACGCCTCGCCCAACTGGCCCCCGTGCGTGTTCAGGGGGAGCGTGTCCGCCGCGACGAACGCAGCCGCCTCACCCCGCCCGCAGAAGCCGAACTCCTCCAACTGCATCAGTACATAAGGGGTGAAATGGTCATAGAGGATGGCGACGTCGATGTCGGCGGGACCCATCCCCGAGGTCCGCCAGAGCTGCCGGGCCACGACGCCCATCTCGGGGAGTCCGGTGAGATCGTCGCGGTAGTAGCTGGTCATCTGCTCCTGGGCGCGGCCCGCGCCCTGGGCCGCGGCGACCACCACCGCCGGAGGGTGCGGAAGGTCCCTGGCCCGCTCGACGGAGGTCACGACGAGAGCCTGGCCGCCGTCGGTCTCCTGGCAGCAGTCCAGCAGCCGCAGCGGCTCGACGATCCAGCGCGAGGCCGCGTGGTCGTCGAGGGTGATGGGCCTTCCGTGGAAGTACGCCGCCGGGTTGCGGGCCGCGTACCGCCGGCCGGTCACGGCCACCGGCCCGAACGCCTCCGGCGTCAGCCCGTGGGCGTGGAGGTAGCGCCGGGCCGCCATGGCCACCCAGGACGCAGGCGTCAGCAGCCCGAACGGGAGGTTCCAGCCGAGGGCCGCCCCCTCCGCCGAGGGCTCGCGCCACTGCACCCCCGATCCGAATCTGCGGCCCGACCGCTCGTTGAAGGCCCGGTAGCAGACGACGACTTCGGCGACCCCGGCGGCCACCGCCAGGGCCGCCTGCTGCACGGTCGCACACGCCGCGCCGCCGCCGTAGTGGACGCGGGAGAAGAACGACAGCTCGCCGATCCCGGCCGCCTGGGCGACGGTGATCTCGGGGCTGGTGTCCATGGTGAACGTGACCATGCCGTCGACGTCGGAGGGGGAGAGGCCGGCGTCGTCGAGCGCGGCTCGCACCGCCTCGGCGGCCAGCCTCAGCTCACTGCGCCCGGAGTCCTTGGAGAATTCCGTCGCGCCGATACCGGCGACGGCGGCACGGCCGCCGAGCGAGTCGGCCCTGTGCAGGCTCATTCCGCCTCCTCCCCGGGCAGGCCGACGGTCACCGTGCCGGTGACGTGATGGCCGAGGCCGTTCGAGCCGACCACCCGCACCACGGCCGTGTCCCCGTCGACCTCGGTGACCGTCCCGGTCAACGTCATCGTGTCGCCCGGGTGGTTGGGCGCACCGAGGCGTATCACCACTTTCCGCAGCACGGCCTCCGGTCCGAAGCGGTCCGTGATGTACCGCCCGACGAGGCCGTTGGTCGTCAGGATGTTCATGAAGATGTCCGGCGCGCCCTTCTCCCGGGCGAGCTCCGCGTCATGGTGCACGTCCTGGTAGTCCCGGGAGGCGATGGCCCCCGCGACGATCAGCGTGCGGGTGATCGGAACGGCCAGCGGGGGCAGTTCGTCGCCCGCACGCGGGCCGCGGGCCGCGGTACCGCTCGCGCTCATGCCGTCGCCTCCTTCTCCTCGTGTGCCGCCGGTTGCTCGCGCGCCTCGCGCTCCACCCGCTCCCGACCGGCCAGCAACGCGCCGAGCTCGTCCAGCAGCCGGGCGCCGCAGCCCAGATGGGCGTCGATCTGGCGACCCCAGAGGAAGTGCCGGTGGACGGGGTGGCCCAGATCGGCGCCGACACCGCCGTGCAGATGCTGACCGGTGTGGACGACCCGTCGTCCGGCCTCGGACGCCCACCACCCCGCCGTGAGCGCCTGGGTGGCGCAGGACAGTCCTTCGTCGAACCGCCATGCCGCCTCGTACGCGGTGACCCGGATCGCCTCCGTGTCCATATGGGCGTCGGCCGCCCGGAGCTGGACCGCCTGCCGGGTGGAGAGCGGGCGCCCGAACTGCTCCCGCACGGAGGTGTGGGCGACGGCCCGGGCGAGCGAACCCGCGCACACCCCGGCCTGGAGACCGGCGAAGGCGACTCTGGCGGCGGCGAGCACATCCCGGTACGCCCCGCCGCTCCCGATCCGTTCGGCGGGTGTGCCGTCCAGCCGGAGCACGGCCGCGGCCCAGGGGGCGGTCGTCTCCACCGGGACGGTCGCCGCGTCCGCCACCCGCACCAGCCAGAGGCTGCGGTCCGCGTCCGGCACCAGGACGTGCGTGGCGTCCCGCAGCCACGGCACCCACCCCGTCGTCCCGGTCAGCCGGCCGTCGCCACCGGACCGCACCGCCCCCCCGTCGAGCAGGGCGTCGGCCCGTATCGCGCCTCCACCAGGAAAGGCGCCGGTCGCCACGGCCGAGCCGTCCCCGAACGCCGGCAGCAGGCGTGCCCGCTGCTCCTCCGTGCCGTGCCGGCCCAGGGCCAGCTGGCCGTAGACACAGCTCACCGCGAACGGCACCTGCGCGGTCGTGCGGCCCTGCTCCTCCAGCAGCAGGACCAGACCGAGCAGTCCGACGTCCTCCACCGCCGCGACGAGCCCGGCCTCGCCCAGGGCCTTCCACAGCTCGGCGTCCGTCCCCGCCCCGGCCGCGGCGAGCCGTTCCGGGGTGGAGAGGTCTCCGAAGATCCGCGCGGCCAGATCACGGGCCGCCGCCTGCCCGTCGGTCGGGGTGAAGTCCATGTCACCCCGCCCCTTCCGAGAGGGCCCGGAACACCGGCAGCTGCAGTTCCTCGTCGGCCCGCATGAACTCCAGCCGGACGGGCATCCCGATGCGCACCTTGTCGTACGGCACCCCGATCACATTGCTGACCATGCGCACGCCCTCGGCCAGTTCGATCAGTCCCACCGCGTACGGACCGGGCCCGTCCGGGTCCGGTCCCTCCCGGGACACGCCGTCGGGGCCGCCGAAGGCGGGAAAGCGCGGGTGGTGCATCACCACGTACGAGTAGACCGTCCCCGCGCCGTCTGCCTCGACCGCGTCCCACTCCGCGGAGCCGCACACCCCGCAACCCGGCAGCCACGGGAAGCGCGGCCTCGCGCACGAGGCGCAGCGCTGGATCAGCAGCCTGTGCCGGGCGACGCCTTCCCAGAACCCCGCGTTGTCCCGGTTGACCACCGGGCGGGGCCGCCGGGGCCGGGTTCCCCGCCCGGCCCCCGGCGCATACTTGAGGATGCGGAAGCGGTGCGTCCCGGCGAGCTCCCCGTCCGCCCGGACGTCCATCCTGGTCGTGATGAAGTAGCCGGCGCCCAGCCTGGTCGTCTTGCGCGGCGAGACCGCCTCGATCACGGAGTCGTAGGTGATCCGGTGCCCGGGCCGCAGCGGGCGCAGATACTCCTGCTCGCAGTCGGTCGCCACCACCGCGGCGAACCCGGCGCCGTCGAGCAGTGCGAACAACTCGTCGTGCGCTCCGGTGCGGCCGGTGTGCCCGGACAGCCCGCCCATCGTCCACGCCTGGAGCATCGTCGGCGGAGCGATCGCGTCCGGTCCCTCGTACGCCGGGTTGCGGTCGCCCATCGCCTCGCACCAGTGCCTGATCATCGGCGCGTTCACCGGGTCCTTGCCGACGCCGGGGGCCGAGGCGCCGCGCCCCTCGTACGCCTTCAGCAGCGGATACAGCTCGTCCTCGCTCACCGCTTCCCCCTCCGCATGCCGAGCCGCATCGTCGCGACGATCTCCCGCTGCACCTCGCTCACCCCGCCCCCGAACGTGTTGATCTGTGCCGCACGGTTCATCCGCTCCAGCTCCCCGTCCCCCACGGCGCCCGGTGAACCGGCCCTCACCAGCCCCGCCTCGCCCGTGATCTCCTGGCACATCCGGTACACCTCGACGGCCGACTCGGTGCCCATGAACTTCACACCGCTCGCGTCCCCGGGGGCGAGCCGGCCGGTCCCCACGTCCCCCACCAGCCGCCAGCTGAGCAGACGCGTCGCCGCGAGCCGGGCATGCACTTCGGCCAGCCTCGAACGCACCCAGGGCTCGTCGACGGCGCGCACGCCCGTCACCGGGTCGGGCGTGCGGGCCCGCTCCAGGGCCGCCGCCGCGAAGTCCTCCGCCTGCATGCCGATCGCGGCGAGTGCCACCCGCTCGTGGTTGAGCTGGCTGGTGATCAGTCCCCAGCCGCCGTTCTCCTCGCCGACGAGGTTCGTCGCGGGCACCCGGACGCCGTCGTAGTACGTCGCCGTCGTCGTGAGCCCGCCGACCGTCCTGATCGGGGTCCAGGAGAAGCCCGGCGCGTCGGTGGGCACCATGACGACCGAGATGCCCCGGTGCCGGGGTGCCTCGGAATCGGTGCGGCAGGCGAGCCAGATCCAGTCGGCGTTCTGGGCGTTGGAGGTGAAGACCTTCTGACCGCCGACGACCCAGTCGCCGCCGTCGCGCACAGCCTTGGTGCGCAGCGCCGCGAGGTCGGTACCGGCCCCGGGCTCGCTGTAGCCGATGGCGAAGACGAGTCGACCGCGCAGGATCCCGGGCAGGAAGGACGCCTTCTGTTCGTCCGTCCCGTACGTCATCAGCGTCGGGCCGACCGTGTTCAGCGTGACCATGGAGACGGGCGCGCCCGCGCGGTACGCCTCGTCGAAGAAGACGAACTGCTCGTCCGCACCCCGGCCCTGCCCTCCGTACTCGACGGGCCACCCGAGGCCGAGGAGTCCGTCGGTACCGATACGTCCGAGCAGCCTGCGCTGCTCGGCGTGGTCGTCCGCGGCCGGGGGACCGTCCGGCATGAGGGCACGGAAGTACGAGCGGAGTTCGGCGCGCAGCCGCTGCTGGCGCTCTGTCGGGGCGAGATGCACGACGGCGGCCTCCCGGGTGGCACGGGGTGGAGTACGGCGCAGGCGCAAGGTTTCTGACTGTCCGTCAGATTGCTTGTCCTGTCAAGGAGACGAGCACCGCCTCAGCCGTCCCGGACCACCCGTCGCGACCCTCGGGCGCACACGCGGCAACACGACCCCGTCCCACCCCGCAACGGCGAACGGTCCGCACGCCGGTACCGGAGCACCGCCGCGCAGACCGTCGTCCGCCCCCGCTCACCCCTCCCCGGGCGGCGCTCCTACCAGAGCGGCAGGAAGGTGATCGCGATGTTCTCGTTCGACTGGTCGATCGCGGTGAAGGCCGAGCCGTTCACGGAGGCCGTGTTGTTCTGGTTGGACGCACCGGCACCGGTGGCCACCTGCTGGGTGGTCGTCGAGTTGCCGAGGTTGTGGCCCCCCACGCCACTGCCACTGACGGTGGCCACGGCGGCGTTCGATCCGTCGCCCGCGAAGGCCCCGTTGTCGGCGTGCGCCACACCGGCGAAGAGGGCGGCGGCCAAGGGCAGCGCGGCGACGGCGGCCAGGGTGCGGACGGTACGGATGCTTGCCATGTCGATTCCTCCGAAGCATTGGAAGTGCACCGGACAGCGGCGCACCGAAACGTGCGGAACTACGGCTGGAAACGGAGCGGTTGGCCGACCGCACCGGTCGATCTTCACGACGTCGCGCATCCAGAGTTGCCCAGCGGGCCTCCGGCGAACCACCCCGGAGGCGGTGATTCGCCCTCAAGCGTGAGGACATGTCGATAAACCCCCACCCGGCCGCGGACCTCGCAGCTCAGCCGCCCGAGCAGGGCCAGGTCCGCCGATGCCGGGGGGAGAAGCGTTACGGCACATTTTCGGCCAATCCCCTCCCCTTCCCTTACTCGAACATTCGTACGAACATGGAGCCATGGCCACCACCGACCGGCACACCGCCACCCTGGCCCTCGCCCACGCCCTCTCCGCCGCCGAGCGCGGGCTCCCCGTGATCCCCCTGTCCCCCACGAAGCTCCCCGCCCTGCCGTCACCGCACCGCCTGGACCCGGAGCCGGCCCACTGCCGGGGCGAGTGCGGCCTGCCCGGGCACGGCGTGCACGACGCGACGGCCGACCCCGCCGCCGTCCGCGCCCTCTTCTCCGCCGCGCCCTGGGCCACCGGGTACGGCATCGCCTGCGGACGCCCGCCGCACCACCTGATCGGTGTCGACCTGGACACCAGGACGGCCGCCACCGGCGCCACGGACTCGGCAGCGGCCCTGCGGCAGCTGGCGCTCCGGCATCTGTTCACGATCCCGGAGACGGTCACCGTCATCACCCCGAGCGGCGGCCGCCACCTGTGGCTGACCGGCCCGTCCGACGTGGTGGTGCCGAACTCGGCGAGCCGCCTCGCCCCCGGGATCGACATCCGCGGCGCCGGCGGCTACCTCGTCGGCCCGGGATCGGTGTCGGCGCACGGCGCGTACCGGCTCGCACCGGGCTCGGCCGAGCTGCCGCCCGCCCCGTGCCCCGACGCCCTGCTGAAGCTGATCGCACCCCCCGCGGCCACCCACCGCCCCGCGCCCGCCCGGGCCCCGCACGGCCAGGGCCTGATCCACTTCGTGCTCGCCGCCCACGAGGGGCAACGCAACACCCGGCTGTTCTGGGCCGCCTGCCGGGCGTACGAGAACGGCATCGGCGAGAGCCTCGCCGACGCGCTGACCGAAGCAGCCGTGCGCGCCGGGCTGACCGAGCGTGAGGCCCGCGCGACGATCGCGTCGGCCGCACGGCTGACGAGCCGTTGAGCCCCGGCACACCGCGGCCGTCCGTGCGCCGTGATCCGGGCGTCCGTCGGCACCGGACCGATGTCCCGACCCTCGATCCTTCGTGATATGCCTCACACGGGAATGCCGCCAATCGAGGGCAACTGTCCGGCTTGAGTGATTCACCCGCGGCATGAGGCAGCGTCAGCCGCCCTCCAGCCCGCGCAACTTGCTTCCGCAGCACCGGCGGCGGTCATACGATCACCACCGACCAGTCGCCCTGCGTGAGGGAAACCGCGGCGGCTGCCCGTGCTCCCGTACCAGACACCGGACCCCAGAAAAGGGTGCTCGTGACACTCCGCCGCACCGTGGCAACGGCCGTCGCCGCTGCCGTGACCACGCCCGCCGTACTGTTCGGCACCACGCCCGCGTTCGCCGACGACAGGCCGACCGCCTCCATTGCCGCCCCGGTCACCCCCGAGGACGCCGCATCGCGCGCCGGTGTGCTGCGCGGCGGCACGCCGGCCGGCAAGATCGACGCCGGCCGGAACGAGGCCGGGGTTCAGGCCGCCGATCCCTCCGTCGAGGAGCTCAAGAAGGCCGCCGCACAGGCCCGGAAGGCGTACGACGACGCCGTCGCCGCGGAGAAGGCCGCGCTGGCCGCCGTGGAGGCCGCGCACTCCGACGACTTCCCGCTCGCCGTCGTGGCCGAGGCGGCGGCGAAGGCGGCGGCCGACGCGACCACCGCCAAGACCGACGCCGACAAGGCCCTGGCCGACGCCGAGGCCGCACTCGCCGCACTGCCCGAGACCGCCGGACCGGAGGAGAAGGCCGCCGCCGAGAAGGCCGTCGCGGACGCCGCCACCGCGGCCGGGACCGCCGCGGCCGCCAAGACCGCGGCCGACGAGAAGGCGAAGCGGACCGCCATCGACCTGGGCGACGCCCGCGTCGCCTCCGTACGGGAGCTGGGCAAGGCCCAGGAAGCAGTGAAGAAGGCCCTGGAGGCCAAGAAGGCCGCCGACAAGGCCCTCGAGGACGCCCTGGAGGGACAGGAGCCGGTCCCGTGCCGGCCCGAGAGCGAGCTCACCGCGACCCTCTCCGGCCTGCCCGCCCGGATCACCGCCGGTTCGACCGTCGAGATGGAGCTCCGCATCACCAACGGCACGGACAGGACGCTCGACGAGGTCTGGCCCTTCGTCTACGTCCACGGGATCGAGAAGGGCGGCTACGCGCCCATCGACGACCACATGCACCTGCAGTGGTCCACGCCCACCCAGACCTGGACGGCAGCGGGCGACGACTACACAGCCGGTTCCGTCACCTCGCTGAAGGCCGGTACCCACGCCGACATCAAGCTGCGGCTGACGGTCGACGCCGGCACGCCCGACGCCGCGGGCGTCGCTTTCATCGCCGCCGACTACGTCAACGAGGACGGCACCTGCGGCGGTTCGCCGGAGCTGACCCCGTACGACTTCGAGGTCACCGCCAAGACCGCGCCGTCCGCCTCCCCGTCGTCCAGCGCCGGCACGGGCACGCAGACCCAGACCACGACCACGCAACCGCTCACCACCACGAGCGGCAGCCTCGCCAGCACCGGCTCCTCCGCCGCCCTGCCGCAGCTCGCCGCCGCCGGCACGGCCGTGGCCCTCGGCGCCGGCGCGATCCTCGTGGCCCGCCGCCGGAGGACGGACTCCGCTTCCTGACCGCGGCGACGCGGAACACGACGGACGGAAGGGCTCCCCCGGGCGGTTTCCAGGGGGCGCCCTTCCGCGCGCGCCGTCAGCGCTTGCTGAAGACGCTGACCGGCCGCTCCTGCCGCTCGCCGTCGACGATGACGTCGACGTACTCGTTGTAGAAGGCGATCCGGTCCTTGATGACGCCCACCGCCGGCAGCGGATCGGGATAGCTCCAGGCGATGTCGGGCGGCACATCGCCCTGTCCCGCCCACGACCAGTACTCGGTCGCCACGCCCTTGTACGGGCAGCGGGTGCTCGAGTCGGTCGGGGTGAACAGGTCGAGGCGCACGTCCTCGCGCGGGAAGTAGTAGCGCACCGGCAGATCCGTCTCGAACAGCAGCACCGGGGACCGCGTGTCCGCGACGACCGTGCCCTCGATCTCGACCTGGACACGGCGCGTGCTGGGCAGTGCGTCGACGCGCTTGTGGGGATCACGTGGGTGCACGAAGATCTCCTCCTCCTCTTCGTACCAGTGGTCGAGGACCTCGCGACCGAACCAGGCGAAGCACACGTACCCGGCCAGCTCCTCGCCGGGGCAGCCCCAGGCCGCGGAGCGTACGACCTCGTCGCCCACCACGAGGTCGTAGAAGTCGGTCGCCCCCGCGTGGCGCCGCCCGGGGGGCCGCTGGAACCTCCGCAGCAGGTCCATCCGGACGTCCGCGGCCGGGAACGCGTAGACCGGCACGGGAACGCCCGGCTCCCACACCAGCACCGGCCGGCGGCTGTCGACGACGGTGACGCCGCCCTTCGTCCCGCGGACCCAGCGTTCACTGGGCTCCCAGACCAGGCTGTCGACCGGGTCGGGACGGCGCCGGACCACCGGCGCGGTCCCGGACGTGCTCCCGGGTGCCGCCATGGCCTCCTCCTCCGGTCGGTACCGCGTCCTGCGGCCGGTACGGCGCCTCCGGCCCGCGGACCGCGCCGCCCTCCTGACCCCTCCACCTTGGGGTTCCGCGACCCCGGGCGCAACGCCGCGTCCGCAGCCCCGTGGCGGCGGTTTCCGGAGCGCCGCCACTGCGGGACGGCCGGCGCCGCGGGCAGCTCCTCCCGCACCCCGCCGCCGGCGCGACGCCCGTCCTCGATCGTCCGTCGGCACGGGACCGTCGTCATTCCCGTGCGACTTCCCAACCGTCAGCCGGTCGTCAGCTCGTCCACCAGAGCGGTCGCCACCGGCACGGCGATCCCGTGCCGCGCCGCCGCCCTCAGCAGCGCGCCGCCGACCGCATCGAGTTCCAGCGGCCGGCCGGCCTCCGCGTCGCGTTGCATCGAGGACTTGGTGCCGGACGGGAAGGAGTCGTACAGCGCCAGCGTCCCGGCGGGGTCGGTGGTGGTTCCGCAGGCCTCGCTGACCGCGGCGGCCTCCTCGACCAGCGCCAGCAGTTCGTCGCGCCGCTCGGTTCGCAGGTCGCCGATGGTGAGTCCGTAACGGGTGGTGAGCAGCGCGAAGGGTGCGAGGAAGGCGAGCTTGGCCCAGAGCACCGCGGTCCCGTCCTCGACGACCCGGGTGCGTACCTCGGCGGCGTTGAGCATCGCGGCCAGGAGGCCCAGGCGTTCCTCGGTTCCGGCGAGGTCGATCTCGGTGAAGGGGCTGCCGTGCTCGATGGCACCGGGGGTGACTCGGGTCGACTCCACCCGAATGACGGCCGGCGCGACCCGCTGCGAGCCGTAGCGCCCACGCAGGACGTCAGGGTGCTCGATGCCGTTGAGCAACGGCACGACGAGCGCGTCGCCCAGCACCGCGGGCGGAACGCGCTCCAGCGCGGCGTGGAGGGCTGTGTGCTTGACGGTGACCAGGCACAGGTCGACCGGCTCGCGCAGTTCGGTGTCCGCCTCCACCGTCGTGGTGAAGTCCCCGAACTGCGCACTGCGCACCCGGATCCCGTCCCGGCGCAGCGTCCGTGTCGTCGCTTCCCCGGCCACACAGATCACCCGGTGTCCGGCCCGGGACAGCACGGCGGCCAGCAGGCCACCGACACCCCCCGGGCCGAGTACCGCGACGGTCCATCGTTCTGCGGAGACCGCCCCGGGGGGCGGGGAGTTCGCGAGCACCGTGTGGCAGTCCTGCCGGGCGGGCCGGCTCAGAAGTGGGCGGAAGCCGGTGAACAGCGTGAGGAGGCCGGGGCCCCACCGGTCGCGGAAGTCCGGGTCGACGTGTGCGATGTCGAGTTCGTTCGCGGCCGACAGCTCGGCGAAGTCGCGCCGCAACGACCGGCTCGGAGTGAAGGTCCGGCCGGTGAACCGGTCGCGGAAGGAGGCATCGGAGTCGGCGAAGGTGGGGTAGGAGGCCGCCCGGTCACAACTGGCGTAGAAGTACACGATGGCTTCGGCCTCGCTGCCGATCACAGCCGCGAGTTCGTCCCGGCGCTCAAGGGACAGCAGGGCCGTGGCGAAGCCGTCGGTGCCGTAGCAGGCGTGGCACAGGCCTGCGAGCCGGAGGGCCGGGCGGGCGCCCCACGCGGCGAGTCTGCCCTGCACACGTCGTAGGTGTGCGAGAAGGGTGCCACCGGGGTGCTCCATGCCCTCAGCACCCAGCGCGCGCAGGAGCGCGACGGCTTCGGCGGCAGGCAGGTCGGACAAGGGACTCGTTCTCCTCTCGGGGACGGGTGGTCGGCACCCGCCCGCGCATTCGCAACGAGTCCGGACCGTCGCGCAGGCGCGGGGCGGGTTGCCGCCTTCGGGCCCTGCAGTGATCTTCGAGCACCGGCGGAATTCAAGTCAATCCTCAGGTTTCCTTAACAACTCCCAAGCAATATCTTGGGAGTTGTGACCCTTGATGATCTGCGCGTCTTCGTGGCGGTGTGCAGGGCGGGAAGCCTGAGTGCCGTCGCACGCGAACTCACGTGTACGCAGTCGGCGGTGAGCCAGCACGTGAAGCGGCTGGAGCGGGAGACCGGCGTCAGTCTCCTGGAGCGCCATCCGCGCGGCGTCGTCCCCACACCGGCCGGGCGCATGCTCCAGGCAGCCGCGAGGGACGGCATCGCCGGACTCGACCTCGCATTGCGCCGCATCGCCGAGCTGGCGCGCGGTGACGCCGGATCCGTCCGGGTGACGACGGGCGGCACGACCGTTCGCCACTTCATGTCCGAGGCCGTCGTCGCTTTCCGGAACCGCTACCCCGACGTGGACCTGGAGTTCCAGACGGCCAACTCCAGCCGCAGTTGCTTCGAGGCCCTCTCGGCCCACGATCTCGACCTCGCCTGGATCACCGTCGGCGGTCCGGTACGCGGCATCGAGCAGCGCCCCGTCGTCGATCTGCCCTGGGTCCTGGCCGTCCGGGCCGACGACCCGCTCGCCGACCGGCACTGCGTCGGGCCGGCCGAACTCACGGACCTCCGGCACATCCGCCTTCCGGAGAACTCCGCCTCTCGGGCCCACCTCGACGCGGCGTTCGCGGACCTGGGCATCCGTGTCAGCTCCGACACCAGTGTCGCCGACTGGGACACGGCCGTGCTCCTGGCCGAACTCGGCCTCGGCCACGCCGTCGTACCCGCCCCACCCGGCCGGTACGTCTCCGGCGATGCCGCCACCCTGCGGTTCGTGCCCGTTCCCGCTCTGCCTCCGCTGTCCGTGGGCTGGGCCGTCCGCCGCTGGGACGCCCTCACCCCGGTCGCCCGCACCTTCGCCGACACCGTCAGCCGCCACTGCGCGAAGGCCGTCATCGCAACAGGAGCGCGAGACGCGTCGCAGGCGTCGTAATGACGGCGCAAGGCCTCCGGAAGCCGGGGCCCCGGAGCAGCCCCGCCGACATCTGCGCCCGAAGCCCGGCTCGGCTCCTCGGCGGCACCCCGGGCGCAAGGAGACCACCGCGCGCTCGTCGGGCGGCTGACCCCTTCCGAGCGCCCGGCTCCGGCCGCCCGGCGCAGGTTGCCGCGTGTCGCCGATGAGCGCCGAACGCGTGGGGTCCGCGGCCCAGGGGCCGGGTTGCGTAACGCGGCAACCCCTTCCACCTGCCCGTCCGTCGCCGAGCCCGGGGCATCGGCAGCGGGCAGTGACCGGGTGCGACCGCCTGCGTGGCGCGACAGACGTAGGGCGGCGCACGATGGAGGTGTGGCCCAGCCAAGGAGGCATCGTCATGTTGGAGGTCAAGACCCCCAGTAAGCCGGACGAAAAGCGAGAATTCCCCCATGGCCACCTCGAAGCCGTTCACCTGTCGGGGCTGGACTTCGCGGTGGCGACCTTCGAGCCCGGCTGGAAGTGGTCACGGGACGTCGCACCGATCGCCGGGACCGAGAGCTGCCAGTTCCATCACAACGGGATGGTGGTGCAGGGGCGGCTGCACATCCGCATGGACGACGGAACCGAGACCGAGGTCGGTCCCGGGGAGGTCTTCGTCTGTTCCCCCGGGCACGATGCCTGGACGGTCGGCGACGAGCCTTGCGTGGCGTACGACTTCGCCGGTCAGACGGCGAAGGACTACGCGAAGCCGAAGTAGGGACCATCCGAAGGGCCGTGTCCGTTGATCCCGGTGGCGCGTGACACTCGGATTCGACCTCGACGCCTGGCGGCCGACGCCCGAGCAGACCGCCGACTACCAGGAGAGCCTCGACCAGGGGTACGGCTACGGACCCGATCTTCGAGTGGACCTCGCGCAATTGGTCAGTCCACCACGGAGCGTCGTCCTGGCTGCGGTGCTCATGGCCGTGGAGGACGAGAACCTGACCGAGTCCCCTGCCGAAGTTCCGGCCGTCCTCTCGGCCCGCGGCCTGTGGATGCCGACCTCCGACGAGTGGGAGCAGGCCTGCGGGGCCGGTGCGGACACGCTGTTCCGGTGGGGCGACACCTGCCCATGGACCGCGTCCCGTACGGGGACCGAACCGGCCCGCGCACTCAGCGAACGCCTTCGGCCTGCGCATCGCCTACGACACCTACCGCTCGGAGCTGACGAGCGACGTCACCGCGGTCCACGGTGGGGACGGCGGCGAGTCGGTGTGCGGTGGAAACGGCACGCTGCTGGCCTGGCCACCTCGAACCGCAACCCCTTCATGGCCGAGTTCGTGTACGGCCCGGACGGCGAGGACATGTACGAGGATTCCTCGACTCGGCCTGTGCTGACGCTCTGATCCTCAGGCCATGCCTCTGGGCCGTACCTGGGCCACATGCCATGGTCAGAAGCGGGCACAGGCGAGAAATCGCGAGACCGTTCGAATACGGAAGAGGTGTCGGAGGGTCCGGGCACCCCTTCTCAGCCTGATGGGGTGAACCCCGGTGCGGCTGGGACGGCCGGCTCGGCGGCCTTACGCAGCCACGATGGGGGCGAGCCTCGAAGATCAGGGCCCACATCGGGCCGATACCGGGCAGGTCCACAGACTGCCCGATCTCACTGACCAGCGTTACGGGCCCGGATCTCTCGCCCCGTGGCAGCTCCCGCCCGAAGCCGCTGCACCGACCCGGACGTCGGGGTCGGTGTCGGTGCCGCCGTGCACGGTGCGCCAATGAGCGATCACTACGAAGTCCGCTGCCGTACGCGGAGCCTGCGCACAGACCTGGAGGTATTCCGCTCCTCTATGGTGCCGGGGAGAATGATCACCACTCACACTTCCTGAGGAGAACATGCGCGTGCATGCCTTGAAGTCCGTCCTCGCCCTGGCGCTGCTCGCAGGGCTCACCGCCTGTGGGGCATCGGAGGAGGCTACGGACAGCGTCCCCCCGACTCCGACAGCACGCGCGGAGACCACCGAACCGGCTGACCCGGGCATCGGGCCCATGGCCGATTTCGTTGGCGGGAACGTCAAGGGGGCGCTCATGCAACTCGACCCGAAGGCCGAGGTGAGAGTCACTGACAGCAGCGGGCAGGGCCGCGAGGTTGTCGATGAGCGTGATTGGAAGATTTGCACCCAGGAGCCGTTGCCCGGCTTCCCGCCCAACGGTCAGGCCATCCGCTTCGGCGCGGTGTTGATCGGCGAGCCCTGCTGACGTCCGAGGCACACCCGACCTGAGCGGGCGGCCACTGACGAGCCAACCTGGACGGGACCGTACTCGAAACCGTCGCCGGATGAACATGCCGGACGTGATGAATGCCGCGCCCAAATCTCATCGACGACGAGCCGCCGGTCAGGAACCGGTGGCGAAGCCCTCGATGGCCCGTCCGGTCATGGAGACCACGACGGCGCCTTGCCGTGCCACCACGGGAAGGTGGGCACGGTCCTCCTCCTTGCGCAGGATCACCGGCCGGTCCATCAGGGTCACGCTCGCCCCGAGACGGTCCACCAACTCGGCCAGGATGTCGAAGAACCGGCCGGGCGGAAAACGACTGACGGCCAGGCAGACCTCGTTGATGTCCACCTCAGCCTCGTGACCGTCAGCGGCCCGGATCAGCACGTCCTGGAAATACTCGTCCGCGGCGACGACGTACGGCCCCAGGACCTCCCGCACCAGATCCATGTCCAAAGGCTCCGGCTCCCCATCCCTGTACCGGAGCACGAACATGATGCGACCCATCGCCCCTCCCCACACGCCCAGGCCCGCCGCTTGCGTCCCGGCACCATCATGCGTGCCCCCGCGTGCCCGACTGGACGGCGAGCCACGGGGAAAGCGGGGACGTCGGAAGATGGCGGTCCTCAGCAGGGAGCCCGCAGCACAACGGCCCCTGACCGTCTCACCTGATCAGGGGCCGCTCACGTGCGGTGGGTGTGGGATTTGAACCCACGGTGACATCGCTGCCACGACGGTTTTCAAGAGAGTGCTGCGTGAAGCGTTCCTGGTGTGCCTGACCTGCTCGTTCCCCGCTCTCGGGGCTCCTCGTCGACACCAGCGGTCCACGCCTGGTCCACTGGCGCCGGAAGCACCCCTAAACGTTGAGGGGAGGTCAGCTCAGCGACTTCTCGATGGCCTCGAAGATGTCCGCATCGGTCTCCTGCTGCCAGGACGGGAGGTCGGGCCAGTCAGCCACGTAGCCCGGCTTCGGGTCCTCGAAGTGCTTGAACATCTGGGCAGTCCAGCAGGTGGCGACGAACCGGCTCTTCTGGTCACGGGACAAGCGGGAGGTCTTGCCGTCGCTGATCTCGATGAACTGTCGGACCTGCTCATACACGGCGCCCGCGGCCTCGCGCTCCCACTGCGGTGTGTCTTCCCACGGGGTCACGTAGCCAGCCTTCGGCTCGCCGGGGAAGTGCTGGTGCACTCCCGCGATCCAAGCTTCGCGGAACAGTCGTGCGCCTTCGGTCTGCGACATGGCAACCCCTCTCGTCACGGCGTCCTCAGCGTAGAGATCTCTGCCCCCAGCTCCGCTACCCGGTGGTCCCGACGCAGGGGGCCGAACTCGTCGCATAGGCTCCGGAGTCTACGGGCGACATAACCGGACGATGATGCGCGGGCCAGGTCCAGGGCCTCCCGCGCGTACGTGACCACTTGTTCCGGATCACGGCGCTTCGCCCCGACGATGGCAAGATCGGCGAGAACGGCTCCTCTGCGGCGGTACGAGGACCCGGGAGCCAGCGAGTTCTGGTCCAACGCCTGCTTCAATGCGTCCTCCGCCAGATCGAGGCGGCCGAGCTGTACGTATCGTGCTCCGCGCTCCTCCGCCAGGCGGGTGCCGTCGAACCGGAGCCACCCGCCGTTCGCGCTGTCTTCCGGCAGGCTCTGGACCTCCTCGGCCTGGGAGAGAGCTTGCTCGCACCCCTCCAGGTCCCCGAGGCCGGCACAAACCTCTGCTTGCACCGACGCCACCCACTGCCGGGTGGACAGGCTCCTGTCCCCTCGTGCCGCAACTCGTTGAGCCGCGCCGAGGCTCTCGGCCGCCTGCTGGTACCGCTGATCGGACATGTCCACGTAGGCGTGCCGCACGAGGGCACATGCCCACAGGTCATAGGCCCCCGCCTCCTTGCTCACTGACGCGGCAAGCGCGTATGAGGCTGCCGAGTCGGTGTACCGGTTGGCGTCGTATGCGACTTCCCCGGCGAGCTGGAACAGGTCGGCTGCCGCATTGAGGAGAGGGAGTGAATTGCCCCGGATGCCGCCAGCCAGGGCCTCGTTCAGCGCGGTCAGTTGATCTCGGACGATCGGGTAGACGGACCCCTTGGACCGCGCGAGTTGGTAGACCTGCCACAGGTGGCGGTTCATCCGGGCGAAGTCTGCCGGGCTACCTCTACGCACGCCTTCGGCCAGGGCCTCAGCCTCTTCGATCGGTAACGCGGTCAGTGCACCGCTGACGCTGAGGATGCGGAGGAATTCACGGCGGATCATCTCGTCGGGGTCTCCCGCGCTCGGGGGGTTGCTGGACTCCTGCCCTGCGATGTCCCGGCCTTCGGTGCTTGGCGGTCGAAGGAGGTCGTCCAACTCGTGGAGGCTGACTTCAAGGGCGGCGGCCAAGCCTGGTCTCTGGAGCGGCTGCGGTGCGATCTTGCCGCTCTCCCAGCGTCCGACCGTTGTGCGGTCCACGCCAAGTAACTCGGCCAATTTCTCCTGACTGTAACCCAGGGTCCTGCGCCGTTCCGCCAGTCCCATGACGATCCCTACCCGTGCCTTCTGGCCCCTCAGCTCGCGCGCACGGATCTGCGTCAAGCCTGCCGCATGGATGCCGTGGAGACCGTCGATTCCCAGCGCTTTCCTGGATGTTGCCCCGGACGAGCAGCGGGATCACAGAGGAGTTCGGTCATGGTGACGAGAGACGAGACTCTGGCGGGCGAGCCGGACGGCAGTGCACGGACGCAGAGCCCGAACGCTGATCAGAGAGTCCTCATGTCACTTAGGGTCTCCCGTGACTCCGGCCGGACATGGGGGCCTCTCGCGGAGGTTCGCGCGAGCGACGACCCGGTGATCCCGGATAACCCCGGCCGCTTACCGCCGTGCAAGTGCCCGCGGTGCACGGGCCACTCCCAGCGCTCCGGGGCGTCCTCTCGGGCGAAGTCGTGATGCGGTGCACGCGCTGGCGCAGGGTGCCGCTGGCCCTGGTGCGGGAAGCCCGGGAGAGGTGGGCTGCGGAATGTGTCGACATGGCTGTGCAGTGCCAGTTGGCCACACACAGCGATGGTGAGCACTCCGGCCTTCTCGATGACCTCGGCGAGTACGGGACCGCATTGTGGCTCCGCTGGCGAGGAGCGGCCGAGGTGGAGCTGATCGTGCTCCCGGATTGCCCGGTGGTCAGCCCGGGGCCTGACGGAGAGGGCTGCTGCCTGTTCGCCGACCACGCCGACCAACACACCTGGCAGGACGCCGTGGAGGAGACCCTGTCCCTCCCCTCGTAGCGTGAAGACCGTGACTGCAGGGGAAGTTGGGAGTCATGGCGGAGAAGCGACGGAAGTTCGATCCGGAGTTCCGTGAGGGGGCCGTACGGATCGTGACGGAGACCGGCAAGACGATCGCCGAGGTCGCCGAAGACCTGGGGATCAACGAGACCACTCTGGCGAGTTGGGTCTCCCGCGCCCGTCGGGCAGGGATCGCACCGGCCGGCGGGAGTGACGAGCTGGAGCGTCTGCGGCGTGAGGTCGCCCAGCTCAAGCGGGAGAAGAAGGAACTGGTCATGGAGCGTGATGTCCTCAAACGCTGCATGGTCCTGTGGGTGAAGTAGCCGTGGCGGACCCGGCGTCCGTCGTCGGGGTGATCAGCGACTTCAGGACCGAGCACGGCATTTCGCACCGTGTCTCCTGCCGCGCTCTGGGCGTGAGCGAGGCATGGTTCTACAAGCACCGCACCCGTCGGCCCACCCGGCGTGAGCTGCGCAGACAGCGTCTGATCGAAGCGGTGAAGGAGGAGTTCGACGACTCCGGCGGCACCTACGGCTCGCCGAAGATCTGGATCAGGCTGGTGAGGCAGGGCTGGCGGGTCTCCGTGAACACCGTCGCGAAGATCATGTCGGAGTTCGGCCTGGTCGCGCGGAAGGTACGAAGACGGCGGGGGCTGACCCGGCCGGGGAAACGGCTGGCCGCCCCGGACTTCGTGCGCCGCGACTTCACCGCCGAGGCGCCCGACCTGGTCTGGTGCGGAGACATGACCGAGATCGACGCCGGCGAGGGCAAGCTCTATCTGGCCACGGTCATAGACCTGTTCTCCCGCCGCCTGCTCGGCTATGCGATGGGCGCCCGCCACGATGCCGACCTGGTCGTCGCTGCCCTCCACATGGCCGCCGCCACCCGCGGCGGGGACGTCCGCGGTGTGATCTTCCACAGCGATCGCGGAAGCGAGTACGGCTCGCGGAAGTTCCGCCGGGCCTGCCGGAAGCTGGGCGTCACCCAGTCCATGGGCCGGGTCGGATCATGTTTCGACAACGCCGTCAGCGAGGCGTTCAACAGCGTGCTGAAGGTCGAGTACGTCCATCGCCGGACCTTCGCCACCCGCACCGAGGCCCGGATCCGGATCGCGACCTGGATCACCGACTTCTACAACGCTCGACGACTACACAGCGTGTGCGGCTGGAAGAGCCCGATCGACTACGAACACGACTACCGGGCCGGCTTCACCGGGGAGCTGGCTGCATAGGAAGGTCTCCACGAAACCGGGGGATTGACAGGCAGGCTTGTCCCCTGCCCGCAATGTGTCCGAGTGGCCCCCTGGCCTTGCCCGACGCGGGCCCCGGGCCGAACAGGTGGGTAAAGCCGCGTAGGCTGGCCGCCCCAGTCGAAGCGGATTGAACCGCAAGCGCCTGTGGACGCCGATTGCTGGGGGTCGTGGTCGGAGCGTGGTCGGGGCTCGGCTTGGTCCTGGTCGCCGGTCTGGTCGAACGGGCCTTGGAAGCAGCCGACGACGAGTAGTAGCCCTTGGCGTGACAGCCACGAAGGCGCCACCTCACCGATAACGGGAGGGGTGGCGCCTTCGCGTTGTCGGGCATCTGGCCCACGCATGGCCCACAGCGGCGGTCGTGACCTGCGATTTCTCGTCCTCCGTGGGCTAGATCTTGGTCCACGCCTGGTCCACAGACACTGATCAACGACGTGACAGAGGCGAATCAAGGTGAGACAGGACCCATGAGAAAGGGGCGCCCCGCAATCGGAACACCCCTTGTGACCAGCACACACGCTGACCTGGCGGTGGGTGTGGGATTTGAACCCACGGTGACATCGCTGCCACGACGGTTTTCAAGACCGTTCCCTTAGGCCGCTCGGGCAACCCACCTCCGCCCCGCTTCACCTGCTGCGGAGCGGGCTACAGCCTACCGGCTGGCCGCCTCGTGCATGGAAGTCTGACCACAGGTTGACCACGGGCGGTCGGAGCTGACCACGGGGGCGGCTCCCACGAGTCTGCCACGCCGCCGGAGGGGCCTCGGGGTCAGGACCCCTGCGCGCCGTCCTCGCGACGCGCGGAGGGCAGCAGGAGGTCCCGCTCGGGGTGCTGCTCGCCGGAGACGCTGCCATCCACGCCGAGGTCGACGCGAGCCGACTCGTGGAAGGCGTTGATCGCCCGGAACACGGCACGGTTCCGCTCGCGCCACTCTTCCAGGGTCCCCTCGACCTTGCCGTTGGCCTGCCAGTCGACCTGGAGGGCGACGGCGTTCAGCTCGTGCGCGGCCTCGACCACGTCGTCTCCGGCGAGGAGCATGATCTGCTCGAAGGCTCGGCCGCGGGTCCGGCCGGCCTCCGACATCTCGGCCAGCAGCTCCTGATCCGGCTTGTCGCGCTCCCGCAGGCCCTCACGGCACTCGTAGAGGTGGACCGCCAGGAAGATGCAGGCGCGGACACTGTCGACGTAGCCCTCGTAGGCTTCGAGCTTCTTGGTGTCCCATCGGGTCACCAGCCCGTGCTTCTTGCGCTGGCGCTCCATGGCGTACGTCGTGAGGTGAGTGGTGAGCGCGCCCAGGAAAACCGCGGCGTCTGGATCAAGGCCGGTGTCGAGCCGGTCGAAGTCGCCCGCCGGGCCGGCCACAGCATCGCAGTCCTGTGGCGCTTCTACGCGAAGATTCTTCGGGGCCAGCAGCACAAGGCGAACGAGCTGATTGATGTCGCGCTGGACAACTGAGTCCCGGTTACGAAGCCCCCGGAGGCCCACCATTGGTTGGCCTCCGGGGGCTTCGTGCATCTCTACCGAAGACTTGCCACTGATCACGCACGGCAACGGAAAGCCGTCGCTTCCCGAGGCATGGAAAGTCGTTGCGCCCTCCATGACTTGAGGTTCGTTTGAGCTAACTCACCACCAATGAGGCCCAATTCGACCCGCGCGCGTGATCCACATCACTTAGTGATTGCGTCTCTCGACCGGAGCGCGGTAGGAACAGCGCACGCAGATCACCCAGAGCCTTCTTCTTCACATCGCTCAGGGTGACGGGTTGCGGCTCCCTGACCAGGAGCCATCTCAACTCACATACGAAACGGGGACACATGAACCGCATCGCGATGCGCACTGCGCTGCCTCTCATAACCGCCGGCGCAGTCCTGCTCGCAGGAGCCGGCGCAAGTGCCGCCGCTCCGGTGGACGAGCCGACTCCGGCCGAGGGCGCGGAGATCGTTCTGGACGACGGACGTGTCGTCGGCGTCGACGACACGGTCACCTTCACGTTCGAAGGTGAAGAGCCCAAGGCGAACAAGGGGGACATGGGTGCGGCGGCCTGCCCGGAGGTGAACAATCGGCCTACGTACACCGTCAAGGGATCGCCGCGCTTCATAGCCGACAAGAAGAAGCCGCAGTCGACATGGCTGCTGCCCCGTCAGACCGTGTCGTGGGCCGTGACCGGCAGCCACACCTTCACATGGGAGATCGGCGCCAGCGCCGAGGCCGAGGCAGGAGCCATCCTGGCCAAGGCCAAGGTCAGCGTCGATACCAAGATCAGTAACTCGTGGACGTGGACCGGAACACAAACCGTCACCGACACGAACACCACCTCGAAGGGGTACCGTGCGGTGCTCGGGCAGGTCGGCTGGAAGCTCACGGCTGTGAAGACCTGGATCGCCCCGCCCTGCAATGTCAAGAAGAAGACCATCGTCATCCTGGCTCCGCGGAAGGGCGACATGTCGATCGGACGGCAGAATTCATGAGGCCGGTCAGCGGTGCGGCTGGCAGGGCCATACGGCGAATCTCCGTCGCCCTGTCCGTCACGACGCTGCTCGGTGTGGGGGCGTGCAGCCCGAGCGAGCAATCCGGATCGCCTTCGAAGAGCCCGAGCGTGGTGGAGTCGACCCCGACGACTCCGGATACAGTCGCCGCCGAAGCCGCAAAGTCTGTGCTGGAGAGGGGCATTGTCGCCATGGAGTCCCTCGGCGGCGGGTCCGGCGGGCTGCAACGGCAGTTCGGCAACACGCATCCCGCCACGCCGGACGACGTGCTGAGCGTGTCGTTCGCGTTCACCTGCACGGGTGGCTCCACGGTGGCGCTGACGTTCACCGCCGCGGACAAGGACGTGCCGTCGGCTGCGGGGACCCAGGTGTGCGATGGCTCCATCTTCCAGCGCAGCATCGACACCTCCAAGCCAGGTTCTCTCGGATTCTCGGCCGCCCTCACCGGTTCCGAGAGCGGCGGTTACGCCTACGCCTACTACGCCGAGAAAAAGCAGCTTCCATAGCCGGGTAGGTCAGCAGGCAGGTACGGCCCTGAGCCCCCGCCCCGGGCCGAGCGGGGGCTCAGTCGAACCCGAACCGAGCACACCGGCAGGCCCTGTTATCGATCAAGAATCGGCTGACCACAGGTTGACCACACGCACTGATCCACAGTGGGACTGGGTGGGACACGGTGGGACAGTCGGACACATCGAAGGGACTGCCGATCTGCTCGGCAGCCCCTCTCACGTGCAGCTTTGTCAGCTGCGGAAAGTCTCTGGCGGTGGCCAGGATCCGTCCGCGAAGCTGATCGCGGATTTCAAGACCGTTCCCTTAGGCCGCTCGGGCAACCCACCTCCGCCCCGCTTCACCTGCTGCGGAGCGGGCTACAGCCTACCGGCTCGCGGATCTCCCGGGAGGCGGCCCGGGAAGAGTCGTCCCAAGGGGCCGGACCCGGTGGGGCGGCCTTGGTCCGGTCGCGGCCGAGCGCCGGCACGGCAGTGGCTCAGCGGTCGGCGATGTCCTCGCGGAGACCGTCGGAGAACTCCCACCACGACAGGGGAAGCCAGTCGCCGTCGACAAAGGCATCCACCGTGGCGCCACGACCGCGGACCGTCACCGTCGTACCGGCCGGGTACGTGGCTCCGGAGAGGCCCGGTACGGGGACGAGCAGGGTCCCTAGCCTTTGTGCTGCCACTTTCTCGCCCTCCCATTCGGTTGACTCGGCGCGGCACCTGAAGGCACCACCCGGGGCGGGTATTCCTCCTGAGATTACCGGCTTGTCCGATCCTCCGGGCCGGAGAATCATGAGATATGTGCCACAAGTGAGTCACAAGTGAAAGGAGGGGGCGGGGGCGGGGGGCCGCAGTCACGCACGTATCGCCAGCGGAGGTCGCAGCCATGAAAGCCGTTGTGTACAAGGAACCGTTCGAGGTGGCCGTCGAGGACGTCGAGAAGCCTCGGATCCACCACCCGAACGACGTGATCGTACGGGTCACCTCCACCGCGATATGCGGCTCCGACCTGCACATGTACGAGGGCCGTACCGCGGCGGAGCCGGGCATCGTCTTCGGCCACGAGAACATGGGGATCATCGAGGAGACGGGTGACGGCGTCACCTCGCTGAAGCAGGGCGACCGGGTGGTCATGCCCTTCAACGTGGCATGCGGCTTCTGCATGAACTGCGTGGAGGGGTACACCGGGTTCTGTCTGACCGTCAATCCCGGGTTCGCCGGCGGGGCTTACGGCTACGTCGCCATGGGCCCCTGGCCCGGCGGCCAGGCCGAGTACCTCCGTGTTCCCTACGCGGACTTCAACTGCCTGAAGCTGCCCGAGGGGAACGAGCACGAGACCGACTTCATCCTGCTCGCGGACATCTTCCCCACCGGGTACCACGGCTGTGAACTCGCCCAGGTGCGCCCCGGCGAGAGCGTCGCCGTGTACGGCGGCGGTCCGGTCGGCCTCATGGCCGCGTACTCGGCCATGCTGCGGGGCGCCAAGAAGGTCTTCGTCGTGGACCGCGTCCCCGAACGCCTGGAAAAGGCACGGGAGATCGGCGCGACGCCGATCAACTTCGCCGAGGGCGACCCGGTGGAGCAGATCAAGGAGCAGACCGAGGGTATCGGCACCGACAAGGGCGTGGACGCGGTCGGCTACCAGGCGACGGTGCGCGACACCGGACGCGAGGAGCCCGCGACCGTGCTGAACTCGCTCATCGGCACCGTCAGGGCCACCGGCATGCTCGGCGTACCCGGGTTGTACGTACCCTCCGACCCCGGCGGTCCGGACGAGCAGTCCAAGCACGGCATGCTCAGCGTCGCGATCGGCAGGCTCTTCGAGAAGGGCCTGAAGATGGGCACCGGACAGTGCAATGTGAAGCGCTACAACCGGTACCTGCGCGACATGATCATCGAGGGCAGGGCGACGCCGAGCTTCGTCGTCTCCCACGAACTGCCACTGGACCAGGCGCCGTCGGCGTACGAGAAGTTCGACAAGAGGGTCGAGGGCTACACCAAGGTGGTGCTGCACCCGTAGTGCCGCCGTCCGGCCGCGGCTCCCCGGCGCACGGCTCCGGGGCGACCAGGGGGAGAACCCGCACGACGAAGGGACTGCCGAGTGGATCGGCAGTCCCTTCGTCGCGTTCACCGGCCGGAAGCCAACCGGGTCAGCCGTCGCCCTCGCGCTGGCCCAGCGTGACCGTGGCCGTGACCTCCCGTCCGTCCCGCTCGTAGGTGATCCGGACCTGGTCGCCGGGCTTGTGGGTCCAGATCTCGCTGATGAGCGTCGGACCGCTGTCCACCGGCTTGCCGTCGAACTTGGTGATGACGTCGCCGGGCCTGAGCCCCGCCTTGGCCGCCGGGCCGTTCGGGGTGACGGCCGCCGTGCCGCCCGCGCCCTCGTGGGCGATCGTCGCGCCGCCCCTGTCCGTCATGTTCACCGTCGCCCCGATGACGGGGTAGACGGGCTTTCCCGTCTTGATGAGCTGGTCGGCCACGTTCTTCGCCTGGTTGACGGGGATGGCGAAACCGAGGCCGATGGAGCCGGCCTGGGACTGCTGGCCGAAGCCGTTGCCGCCGCCCGCGGACTGGATCGCGGAGTTGATGCCGATCACCGCGCCGCGCGCGTCGAGGAGCGGACCGCCGGAGTTGCCGGGGTTGATCGAGGCGTCGGTCTGCAGCGCGCTCATGTACGAGTTCTTGCCGCCGGAACCGTCGCCCGAGGCCACCGGCCGGTTCTTGGCGCTGATGATGCCCGTCGTGACCGTGTTGGACAGGCCGAAGGGCGCGCCGATCGCGATGGTCGAGTCGCCGACCGCGACCTGGTCGGAGTTGCCCAGCGGCAGCGGGTCGAGACCGGCGGGTGCGTTGCGCAGCTTCAGCACGGCCACGTCGTAACCCTGGGCCCGGCCGACGACCTCGGCGTCGTACTTCTTGCCGTCGGAGAAGGTCGCGAAGAGCGTGCCGCCGTCGGCCGCCGAGGCCACCACGTGGTTGTTCGTGAGGATGTGGCCTTCCTTGTCGTACACGAAGCCGGTGCCCGTGCCGGCCTCGCCCTGGCCGCTACCGGACTTCGCCTCGATGGTGACGACGCTGGGCAGCGCCTTGGCCGCCACGGCGGCGACCGTGCCCGGGTCGCGCTTGAAGCCCGCCGGGGCGTCGCCGGCGGCCACGGTCGTGGAGACCCCGCTGTCGTTGCGCTCGGCGGCCCAGTAGCCGATCCCGCCGCCCACACCACCGGCGACGAGCGCGGCGACGAGGACGGACGCGATGATCCCGCCGGACCGCCTGCGCGGCCCGTGCGGAAGGGGCGCGGGCTCGCCCCAGGACGAGACGGGCGGCGGGGGCGGGGGCCAGCCACCCTGCGGGTACGGGGCCGTGGCGGCAGGGGAGTGGTCGCCGGGTGAGGACCCATGGGCGGTGGGCGGGACCGGGGGCTCGGGGGGCACCGTCCGGCCGGGCTGCGTCGGGGCGTCCGCGCCGGTGGGCGCGTGCGCGGCAGCGCTTTCGGGAGCAGCCGCCGGCACAGGAGGTACGGACGGGCCCGCGTGTGCCGGGGTGCCCTCGTTCTCAGTGCTCACAGCTTCCTCTTCCTCGATTCCACGATTCCACGATTCGGCGATTCGGCGATTCGGCGGTCCGCGGTGGCGCGGCACCGCACCGATGCGCTGCAGACAGCTTTTCCCACAGCCTGTCAGGCCACTGTAAGCAGGACCTGTGCGTCTGTGCGCTCCTCCGCCCCCTTCGTCTCTCCGCCTCTCCGCCCCTCCACTCCTCCGCCCCTCCGCCCCTCCGCCTCTCCGCCTCTCCTCGTCCCGTCGCGGTCGTCCCGTCCCGGACATCGCGGACGGGGGCCGGGACGTACGCTCTCGGGCGGATGACACCATGACGCGGTGACTCAACACCGGATCCAGGTCGTCGCCCACCGAGGGGCCTCGGAGGACGCCCCCGAGCACACCCTGGCCGCCTATGTGAGAGCCGTGGAGGACGGGGCCGACGCGCTCGAGTGCGATGTGCGTCTCACGGCGGACGGACATCTGGTCTGCGTCCACGACCGCCGGGTGAACCGCACCTCCAACGGCCGGGGCGCGGTCTCCGCGCTGGAACTCGCGGACCTCGCCGCGCTCGACTTCGGCTCCTGGAAGGACAGCGAGGAGAGCCCGGACTGGAAGGACCCCGGTTTCACCTCCGTGCTGACCCTGGAGCGACTGCTCGAACTGGTGACGGACGCGGGCCGTCGGATCGAGCTCGCCATCGAGACCAAGCACCCGACCCGCTGGGCCGGACAGGTGGAGGAGCGGCTGGTCCGCCTGCTGAAGCGCTTCGGTCTGGACGCCCCGGCGGCACCCGACGAGTCCCCCGTGCGCGTCATGAGCTTCTCGGCCCGCTCGCTGCACCGGATCGCGGACGCGGCCCCGGGCATCCCGACCGTGTACCTGATGCAGTTCCTGCCGCTGCGTGCGCGCGAGGCACGCCTGCCGGCCGGCGCCCGGATCGCGGGCCCGGGTATCCGGCTCGTACGCAATCACCCCGCCTATGTGGACCGGCTGCACGCTGCCGGCCACCAGGTGCACGTCTGGACCGTGAACGAGCCGGCCGACGTCGAGCTCTGCGTCGGACTCGGGGTCGAGGCGATCATCACCAATCGCCCGAAGCAGGTCCTCTCCCAGCTGGGCCGCCTCTGAGCGTCCCCACCGGGCCGTACCGGAAGCTGCCGCAGCGCGACCGGACCGCTACGGGGAGTGCTCCGGCGCGTTCGATCCGTATGCGAACGTGACGAGTGCGTCACCAGTCGCGGATTGGCCGGTTTCCGGTCCAGGCCATTGGGGCATCCACACCGTGGCGTGGGGCGAAGGAGGTCTCGGGGGTGGCGTTGGTGGTGGCACAGGAGGTGCCCACGTCGTCGAGCATGGCCGTACCCCATGGCCCTGCGGGCGTGGGTGAGGCGAGGCATCGGATGCGTGAGCAACTGCGGCGCAGCGAGGTGCCCGAATCGGTCGTCGACGATGCCGTTCTGATCCTTTCCGAACTGCTGAGCAATGCCTGCCGACACGGCAGACCGCTCGGGCAGCACGCGGAGATCGGCGACGGCGACATCCGCGCCGCTTGGCGTCTCGACCCGTCTGGCGGACTGACCGTCGAGGTCACGGACGGGGGCGGTCCCACCCGCCCGGTTCCGTCGACCCCCTCGGTCACGGCCCACGGCGGCCGCGGGCTCAACATCATCAGCGCGCTCGCCCGCGACTGGGGGGTAAGGGACAGTGCGGCCGGCGAGGTCACCGTATGGGTCCTCGTCACCGAGGGGCATCGCCGTGACGATTTCGCTACGCGCGTCACCGGCCCCGGCTTCGAGTTCGCGGACGCCTACGACGACGCGGACTGAGCTCCCGGACGTGTGGACTGAGCTCCCGGGCGATGCGGACGATGTCCTCCGAGGCCGGATCCAGGCGCTCTCCCGAGGTCATGAACCGGGCGCCGCCCACCCCGGTCCGTCCGCAGCAGCCCTCGAAGCGCCGTTCCGGCGGGTTCGGCGAGGGCGAGCACGCGACGTGAAGTGCCGCTGTGACCGCTGCCACGGCCGCAACGGCTAGGCTCGCGAGAGACAAGCACGCCGTCATCGGGAGAAAGCCACATCATGGCCAAGAAGCGCCCCCAGACGAAGGCCGCCGCCAAGCCACAGGTCACCGACGGTGAGATCCCGGTGGTCGGCGCCCGCGAGCCCTGCCCCTGCGGTTCGGGCCGTCGCTACAAGGCCTGCCACGGGCGGGCCGCCGCACACGCCGTGACCGAGCTGGTCCAGCGACCCTTCGAGGGGCTCCCCGGCGAGGGCGACTGGGTCGCCCTCCGCGAGCTGGTGCCCGCCGCCACCGTCGCCCTGACCCTCAAGGACGGGCTGCCCGAGGACGTCCCGTCACTGACGCTCGCGACCGTCCTCCCCATGGCGTGGCCCGCGCTGCGCCGCGAGGACGGCTCCGTCATGCTCGCCCTGCAGAACGACACGCCTTCCGGCGACCTCAGCCGCGACCTCGCCGACACCCTGCAGCGCGCGCTGACCACCAAGCCCGGCAACGCGGTGCCCCCGCGGCGCGCTCCCGGCGACGGCCCACGGCTGCAGGACCTGATCGACGCGGACGCCCCGTTCGAGCCGGTCGTCCACAGCGGTTTCGAGTTCTGGATCCCGGAGTCGGTGGAGACCACGAGCGCCGAGGTGACCGCTTCGCTGGAGCGCGCCAACGCGGCCGCGATCCCGACCGCGAAGCTGTCCGGCGTGGACGCCGCGTACTGGTGCGAGACCCCGGAGAAGAACCATCTGCGCTGGGTCATGCCGCACTCCGAGGAGCGCCTGCTGGACGCGCTCGCCCGGCTGCACGCGGCGGGCGCGTCGACCCTCGGTGAAGGCACCCGCCTCGTCGGGTCGTTCCGTGCGCACGGCCTGGTGGTCCCGGTCTGGGACCTGCCCCGCGGCATGGGCGCCGAGGAGTGCGAGAAGCCGGCGGCGGAGTTCGCCGAGCGGCTCGCCAAGGCGCTCGCGACGGACTCCCCGCTCACGGGCGAGGAGCGCCGGGCCCGCAGCGGTCTCACCAACCGCCAGGTCACGCTCAGCTGACCGCGGTGTCACGGGCCGTCCTCGCGTCCGGCCGACGACGGCGGTGACGGGCGGCGGCTCAGGCCGCCGCCCGCAGCGGCACGACGTCTGCGCCCCAGGGAGAGTGATCCCCGTCACAACCGCCCCTACGGGGCGGTAATTCGCTGTCCGAATACCCGAGATCGAATTTGCGAACAGCAGATCTCTTGTTACCGTTCTGGAAGCCCGGTCGCTGGTGCATCCCCCGTCGCCAGCGACCGGGCGTCTCTATTTCCCGCAATGGCCCGGGATCACGCCCGGTGTCAACTGCTCCAGGAGACGGGTAAGTTGCTCCCCGCGCGCAGCAGCAGCGGACCATCTCCGGCTTCCCCGGAACGCGCGAACTCCGCGATCGCGTAATAGCCGCCGGCTTCGCCCCGGGCCTTCTCACGCGGTGTTTCGCAGACTGCGGGCTCATCTCCCGGTTCGGCCGCGCAATGCGCCCGTACGATCCTTCCGCCCGGCCCCATCAGACTCAGCACGGGCATGACCCCTCCGCCCGTCGCGTTGCGGTAGTACGTTCGCGCCCAAGCGTCCGGACCGTCGGTCAGAACGCATGTCTGTGCCTCGATGCCCTGCGGTGAGATCACTTCGGGGCCGCAGTGTTCGCTAGTGCGTCGGATGCCGGCGACGTCGTGAACCGCCTCGGACGCCTGCCGCTGACCGTCCGGGGCATGTATTCCGGCCACACTTGCCGATCGCCCCGCCCTCTTGCCATTCGCCGCCCCTTCGGCACCTTCCGGCACCGCGGAGGCGGCGAGCGGCAGCAGTGCGGCACAGACGACGGCGAGCGCGAGCCCGGTCAGGCGCTGATTCATGTGGGCCGAAGATATCGGCGGACGGCGGCGCCCGGATCCGCGTCCGCCCCAATTCCCTTGTGACGGGACCCGGCCCCTACCCGAACGAGTGAGTCTCCGGGCCCCCCGGTCGTCCGCGCGAGGGGGGCGACCGCCGGTACGGGGGAGTCCGGGCGTCAATACGCGAGGCGGGACCCTTCCCCGGTCTCGGGGGGTGTCACGCCCGAGGGGATGCTGACGCTCGCCTCGACGAGGGCGTCCACGACCGCTTCCACATCGGGCAGCCAGGGCGCGGCCGAGCCGGGAAGCGGGGCCCGTTCCCAGCGGACCTGGCCCGTGCCCGTCTCCGAGGGCGGCAGCATCAGATAGCCGCCCGAGCCGTGGAAGCGAAGCGAACTCGGCACCCGGTCCTTGGCGTGCAGCAGTTCGCCCAGCTGCTCCATCGAGTACGGGGCGACGAGCAGCGACCACCGGGTCGGCGTGGCGACCACCGGGCCGAGCCTCATCCCCGTGCGGTCGAGCTCGGCGAGCGCCCGGGCCCCGGCGACCGCCGGCAGACTCACGGCGCACGGCGCGCGGCCGCCCGTGGCGAGCACGATCGGGGCGGTGGGCCGCTGGGTCCACCACCAGCGCACCATCCGCTCGTCGGTGGTCGCCGCCAGGAGCCCGGGGTCGAAGGGATGCGCGCCGGGTACGACGCACTCGCGGTCGGGGCAGGCGCAGCCGCGCACGCGATCGGCCCGCCCACCGGCGGTCGTGAGTCCCACGCCGGGCAGTACGGGCCATTTCCACGCGGTGGCGCAGGTCAGCGCCGCGTCGAGCTGAGGAGCAGGCCTCCCCTTGCGCCAGAACCGGAGCCTGCGTCGCCTTCCGAGGATCTCGCGCATGAGCGCTCGTTCCTTTCCGTTGAACGCCGAGGTCCATCACACCATGTGTGCATCACTTCACTGTGCGTACAAAGAGGCGTCTCGTCGCCCTTGCCGTAGGCACGGGCGACCCCATGGGCTCTGTCCATTAAACGCGTGGCGAGGGGTGGCGCGCGCATGGCGCTTGCTCTCCCGCTGTACTCGTACCGCCACTCGGGACGGGGCGGCGGCCCACGGCGGTTAAGACGCCCGGGCTCCCCGCCAGGTTCCGGGGCGGTCCCAACTGCCCCTGGCCATCACCGTTTACGTACCCATCACGCCCGGGATGACTCCCCCCTCGGGCTTCGCCTCGGACTTCACCCTGGGTGGGATCCCCATGTCGGACGCCCTCAGTCGACCGCAAATCGCGTTCATGGGGGGCATTTTTCAGCCAAGTTAGCAACCCCACGGACACCAGCGATACCACCAGGACAATGCTGGACATCCCCCTTTGTCTGCGTGTAGATGTGGATGCAGTGATAGCGGCGCAGATTGACATGGGGGTTTGCGATGCTATTGAGCAGAACGCACCAGCCGGAAGGCCGGCTGCCATGAGCGCCCCTCACCTGCCGAAAGTGGCTGGAATCAACTCAGCGGTTCCGGCCCCCGCGCACACTGCCGGACCACTCGCCCCCGATCCCGCGCCCGGCGCGGTGATCCAGGACCGGCTGGCCAGCTGGGTCTCCGACCTGACCACGCTCCACGAACTCACCGAACGGCTCGCCAGAACCGGCACGCTGGACTCGGCACTCGACGAACTCCTGCGCGCGGGCGCCGCCCTGGTCGGCGCCCGCCGCGGCATGGCCGTCCTCGAACCGGCCGACGGCCGCGGCCCCGCCGGCACCGTCGGACTCGGCCTCGCCCGTGCCGACCTGGGCCACATCGAGACCGTCCCCCGCAGCGCCACCGGGTACGGCCGGATCCTCGACGGCGGGACGGGCGGCGTCCCCTCCCCCGTCGCCCAGGCGGACCTCTTCCACGAGGAGGCGCTCGACCCGCGCCACCGCGAGGTCGCCGCCCGCCTCGGCTACGCCGCGAGCTACGCCCTGCCGCTCGCCACGGAGGAGGCCGGGAGGCTGGGCGTCGCCGTCTGGTTCTACGACGAGCCCGCCGAACCCGTGGATCGCCAGCGCCATCTCGTCGGCCTCTACGGGCGGTACGCCACCGAGCACCTCGCCCGACTGCTGGAGCTGGAGCGGGCCCGCCGGCAGATGGCCGTCATCGCCGACGAGCTGCTGCCCAGCAGGCTGCCCCGGATCCCCGGGGTACGGCTCGCGGCCCGCCATCTCACAGGACCACGCGGCGGCGGCGAGTGGTACGACGCGCTGCCGCTGCCCGAGGGCGCCCTGGGCCTCGCCGTCGGCTCGGTCTCCGGTTCGGGACCGAGCGCGCTGGCCGCCATGGGCAGGCTCCGGGCCAGTCTGCGGGCGTACGCGGTGATGGAGGGGGAGGACCCCGTCGCCGTGCTCTCGGACCTGGAGCTGCTGCTGAGGCTCACCGAACCGGCCCGCTCGGCGACCGCGCTCTTCGCGTACTGCGAACCCGCGGCGGCACCCCATGCCGAGGGCACGGGCAGCAAGATCGTGCTGGCCGGCGCCGGGCACACCCCGCCGCTGATCGTCGGGCAGCACCGCACCGAGTTCGTCGAGACGTCGCTGTCGGCGCCCCTGGGGATGCTCGCCTGCTGGGAGGCGCCCAGCGTGGAGTTCTCCCCCGCCCCCGGAGAAACGGTGCTGCTCTACACCGACGGTCTGCTCCGGCGCACCGGCGACCCCATGGACCGGGCCTTCACCCGGCTGCACACCGCGGCGGCGAGCGTGCCCAAGGCCGTGCGCCACGACCCGGGCGCGGTCGCCGACCACGTGCTGCGCACGGTGCTGCCCGGTGGACTCGACGCCGGCGCGGACGGCGAGGACGTGGTGATGCTGGCCGCCCGGTTCGAGTGACGCTCCGGTGACGCGGGCCGGGGGCCGCAAGGCTTCCGGCACCGTCGCGGTACGACCGTACGATGGGTGGGGGTTCAGCGTCGTACCGACTAGGAGGCAGACCCGTGGCAGAGGAGCTCACCCCGGAGACCCCGGAGAACGCGTCCGACCGCACCGTCGAGGCGGAAGGGACCGAGGAGCCGATCAAGCAGCGCAAGAACGGCCTGTACCCGGAGGTCTCCGACGAGCTCGCCGAGAACATGAAGTCCGGCTGGGCCGACACCGAGCTGCACGACCTGGAGCCGATCGCGCAGGCCGCGCACACCGAGCGCCGCCGCGCCGCCCTCTCCGCCCGATTCCCGGGCGAGCGGCTCGTGATCCCGGCGGGCAACCTGAGGACCCGCTCCAACGACACCGAGTACGCCTTCCGTGCCTCCACCGAGTACGCCTACCTCACCGGCGACCAGAGCCACGACGGTGTCCTGGTGCTGGAGCCCACCGCCGACGGCCACGAGGCGACCGTGCACCTGCTGCCGCGCTCCGACCGGGAGAACGGCGAGTTCTGGCTCGACGGTCAGGGCGAGCTGTGGGTCGGCCGCCGCCACTCCCTGACCGAGGCGGGACAGCTGCTGGGCATCACGGCCGAGGACGTGCGCGAGCTGCCGCAGAAGCTGCGCGAGGCGACCGGCCCGGTCCGCGTCGTCCGCGGCCACGACGCCGGCGTCGAGTCCGCCCTGACCGACAAGGTCACCGCCGAGCGCGACGAGGAACTGCGCGTCTTCCTCTCCGAGGCCCGCCTGGTCAAGGACGAGTTCGAGATCGCCGAGCTGCAGCGGGCCTGCGACGCCACGGCCCGCGGCTTCGAGGACGTCGTCAGGGTCCTGGACCGGGCCGAGGCCACCAGCGAGCGCTACATCGAGGGAACGTTCTTCCTGCGCGCCCGGGTCGACGGCAACGACGTCGGCTACGGCTCGATCTGCGCGGCCGGCCCGCACGCCACCACCCTGCACTGGGTCCGCAACGACGGCGCGGTCCGCTCCGGCGAGCTGCTGCTCCTGGACGCCGGCGTGGAGACCACCGAGCTCTACACCGCCGACGTGACCCGCACCCTGCCGATCAACGGCCGCTTCACCGAACTGCAGCGCAGGATCTACGACGCCGTGTACGAGGCACAGGAGGCCGGCATCGCCGCCGTGCGGCCCGGTGCCCCCTACCGCGACTTCCACGACGCGGCCCAGCGGGTCCTGGCCACCCGGCTCGTGGAGTGGGGTCTGCTCGGCGACCTCGACGTCGAGAAGGTGCTCGAGCTCGGTCTCCAGCGCCGCTGGACGCTGCACGGCACCGGCCACATGCTCGGCATGGACGTCCACGACTGCGCGGCCGCGCGCCGCGAGACCTACGTCGCGGGCACGCTGGAGCCCGGCATGTGCCTGACCGTCGAGCCCGGTCTGTACTTCCAGGCCGACGACCTGACCGTGCCCGAGGAGTACCGCGGCATCGGCGTCCGGATCGAGGACGACATCCTCGTCACCGAGGACGGCAACCGGAACCTCTCGGCGGCGCTGCCGCGACAGGCGGACGAGGTCGAGGCGTGGATGGCCCGGCTCAGGGGCTGATCCCCGCACCCTCCGCGCGGGCCGCGACGGCCCGTACGGACGGACCGGCCGCCGCACCAGGACGGCGCCTTCGCTCAGACCGCTCCGAGCAGGGCGCCGTCCCGCCATTTCAGCACCTTGTCGAAGCTCACCACCGCGCCCCGGCCGGGCCGGTTCCGCAGATGGACGTGGTCGGCGAGCTGCTCGATGAGACAGAGGCCGCGGCCGCTCTCGGCGGCGGGCCCCGCGCCGGTGACATGGGCGCAGTCCGGGAACCCCGGCCCTCCGTCGGCCACTTCGATACGGCACTTCTCGCCGTCCAGATACGCCGTCACGCGGTACCCGTCCGCCGAGGATCCGGGAGCGCCGGAGCCACCGTGCTCCACGGCGTTCGCGCACGCCTCGCTCAGCGCGACGGAGAGGTCGAAGGAGATGTCGGGATCGACGCCCGCGGTCTCCATGGCACCGAGCAGAAGACGTCGAGCGAGCGGCACGCTCGCAGCCTCGCGCCGCAAATGGAGAGACCACCAGATGCTCATGCTCCAGCCTCCTGGCTGCGGCTCGACATACGGTTACGTATTGCCGCGTCATCACGCTCGTAAGCGCGGAGTTGACGTGATTGCCCTCATTCGGCGGATGCGTCGATCGGCCATGCCGGTGTATGCCCACGCCAGGCGGGCGAGTGGGCCTCAAACGTGATCTTCCGGACCTGCCGCACGGGTCCGAAAGGCGCAGTGCGATGATGTCCCGGCCATGTCTGCCCACCCGCCGGTCGTACCCGGCGACGCGCCGGCCGCGACCGGACCGCGACTGCTGAGGGCCGCGGTCTTCGCCGCGGTCTGCCTCGTGCTGTCCGCGCTGGGGCATGTCCTGGCAGCCTGCGCGACCGTCCCCTGGTGGACGCTCCTCGCCGGTTTCCTGACGGTGTTCGCGGTGGTGGTGCCGTTCGCCGGCCGGGCGCGCTCGCTCCCCGCGGTCGTCAGCGCCCTGGCGGCCGGGCAGCTCGGCCTGCACATCCTCTTCGGTCTGGGCCAGCGCCCGCTCACCGTGTCACCGAGCGCCGACGACGCCCTGATCAGGATGGCGGCCAAACTCGTGTGCGGGGCCGGGGGCAACGCGCTCAGCCCGGCCGACGCCCACCGGATCGTCGCCGGAGCGGGCATCGACCCGGCGGCGGCGGTGCGGGCCGACCACGCCGGGCACACCGCCGCCGGGCCGAACGCCGCCCTCGAGTCCGCCGGTCTGCTGCCGAGCCTGCCCATGGTGCTCGGCCATCTGCTGGCGGCGCTCGTCACCGGCTGGCTGCTGCGCCGCGGCGACCTCGCACTGTTCCGGCTGGCCGAGCTCTCCGCGCAGGGTGCCCAGGGCGCCGGGGAGATGGTGGCCGAAGGCGCGCTCGTACGCGCCCTGCGCGCCGCGCTCGTCCTCGTGTGCGAGCTGCTCGCCGGACTGCCGACGGCACCGGACGCCCGTCCCGGACCCGCCGGGACGGATCCCGGCGACTCCGCGCCACCCGCGGCGGCCGCTCTCCAGCACATCGTGATCAGGCGCGGCCCGCCCGCGCACCGCGTCCCCGCAGACTGCGTTCTCGCAGCCTGAACGCGGCGCCATCCGACGACGTACCCCGAAACGGGTGTCCCGGGTGGTCGGTGCCGCGGCGCTCCCGCGCACCCGCGCGCGGACCGATCACCCTCCCTGCTCACGTGGAGTGTCCCTGCCATGAACAAGATCTCTCGCCTCGCCGTCGCCGGCGGCGTCGCCGCCTCCTCCGTGCTGCTGCTCTGCGGCCCCGCCCTCGCGCACGTCAGCGTGCAGCCCCAGGGCGAGGCCGCGAAGGGCGGCTACGCCACGGTCAACTTCAAGGTCCCGAACGAGCGCGACAACGCATCGACGGTGAAGCTCGAGGTCACCGTCCCCGCCGACCACCCGCTCTCGTCCGTGATGCCGCAGCCCGTCCCGGGCTGGAAGGCCGAGGTCACCAAGACCAAGCTGGCCAAGCCGCTGAGCGTGCACGGCAAGCAGATCACCGAGGCCGTCTCGAAGATCACCTGGACCGCGGCCGGCGGCAAGATCGGCCCCGGTGAGTTCCAGCAGTTCCCGGTGTCCCTCGGCCGGTTGCCGGAGGACGCCGACAAGCTCGTCTTCAAGGCGCTCCAGACGTACGACAACAAGGAGGTCGTGCGCTGGATCGAGGAGCCGCAGGAGGGCGCGGCCGAGCCGGAGCACCCCGCGCCCGTGCTCGCCCTGTCCGCGGCGACCGGTGACCACCACGGTGGCGACGACAAGAGCGCGGCGGACGGCAAGAACGCCGCCCACGCCGCGGATCACGCGGACGGCGAGGGCGGGACCACGGCGAGCTCCACGGACACCACGGCGCGGGTCCTCGCCGTCGTCGGCATCCTCGTGGGTGCCGGTGGCGTGGCCTTCGGCGTGCTGGCCGGCCGCCGTCGCACCGTCTGACCGACGTCACACAATTCACTTCCGGGACATCTCTCCATGCGCAACAAGATCGTGACGGCCGCCGCCCTGGCGGTGGCAGCCGCACTCTCCCTCTCCGCCTGCGACGGGGGGTCCGACAAGGCGGACGGCTCCGTCGCCGAGGTCTCCGCCCAGCCCAAGGGCAAGGCCGCGACCGTCCTCGACCGGCCCTTCGAGAAGCCGGACCTCGTCCTCACGGACACCACGGGCAAGCCGTACGACCTCCGCGAGCGGACCAAGGGCAAACCGACACTGATCTACTTCGGCTACACCCACTGCCCCGACGTCTGCCCGCTGACGATGAGCAACATCGCCGTCGCCAGGAAGCAGCTGCCCAAGGCCGACCAGGACAGGCTCCAGGTCGTCTTCGTCACCACCGACCCCGAGCGGGACACCGCGGCCGAACTGGCCAAGTGGCTGCCCGCCGCGGGCGACCCCTCCTTCGTCGGACTCACCGGCGACTTCCCGACCATCCAGGCCGGGGCGCGCCAACTGGGCATCGGCATCGAGCCCCCCACGAAGGACAAGAACGGCAAGGTCGTGTCCATGCACGGCACGCAGGTCGTGGCGTTCTCCCCGAAGACCGACCGGGGCTACGTCCTGTACGGCGAGGACACCACCCCCGAGGACTTCGCCGAGGACCTCCCCGAGCTCGTCGAGGGGGAGAACCCGTGACCCGCCGCACGCTGACCTCCCTCGCCGCGGCACTGGCCCTCTCCGCCGGTCCGGTGCTGGCGGGCTGTGCCTCGTCCGCACCCGAGCTGACGGTCGACGGGGCGTTCATGCCGCAGCCCGTCGGCGACATGGCGGGCGGCTTCCTCACCGTCACCAACAGCGGCGACACCGCGGACAGGCTGACCTCCGTCACCAGCAGCCTCTCGGACGACGTCCAGATACACGAGACGAAGGACAGCAGGATGCGGCAGGTGACGTCGCTCGACGTTCCCCCCAACGGGGAGCTGCGGCTGGAACGCGGTGGCGACCACCTCATGTTCATGGGCATCAAGGAGCAGCCGCAGCAGGGCGACACGATCGACGTCGAGCTGCACTTCGAGAAGTCGGAACCGATCAGGGTCGAGCTCCCCGTCGAGGAGCGGACCCACAACCCGAAGCAGCACTGAGCCCCGTGAAGAGGCTCTCGGCCATTCGAGGGACTGACGACACACGATGACCACCACCGCCCCGCGCCTCGGCGCGGCGACTCTCCTGCGGCTGCTGCTGATCACCGCGGCGCTGCTCGGCACCGTGCTCACCGGCACGGCGAACGCGCACGCCGCCCTGACCGGGAGCAACCCGAAGGACGGGGCGGTGCTGGCCGTCGCCCCCAAGGACGTCACGCTCACCTTCTCCGAGCAGGTCGCCCTGGGGAACGACTCGATCCGCGTCCTCGACCCCAGGAGCAAACGCATCGACGCCGGCGAGGTGAGGAACCTCGGCACGGCGGGCCTCGTCAGGTACGGGGTGGCCCTGCGATCCGGCCTGCCGGACGGCACGTACACGGTCGCCTGGCAGGCCGTCTCCGCCGACAGCCACCCGATCGCCGGCGCGTTCACCTTCTCGATCGGGGCGCCCTCGAAGACCGCCGTCGAACTCCCGGAGCAGGAGGCGGGCGGCGGGCTCGTCGGCTCGCTCTACGGCGTCGCGCGGTACGCGTCGTACGCGGGGTTCACCGTCATGGTCGGCGCTGCCGCGTTCGTGCTGGCCTGCTGGCCGCGCGGGGCGGTCGTCCGGCCGGTGCAGCGGCTCGTGGCGTACGGCTGGGTGACGCTCACCGCCGCCACCCTCGCGATGCTGATGCTGCGCAGCCCCTACACCGGCTCGGGCGGACTCGGCGACGCCTTCGACCTCACCGGGCTGCAGTCGGTCCTCGCGACCAAGACCGGGGCGGCGCTCGTCTCACGGCTGCTGCTGCTCGGCGCGGCGGCGCTGTTCATCGCGGTGCTGTTCGGGGCGTACGCGAAGCGCGCCACCGGGGCGGAGGGCACCGCGGAACCCGGCGTGCCCCGCCCGGACGGGGCGGAGGGCACCGCGGACCCGGGTGCGGACGCCGCCGGGGGCGAGCCGGAATCGGCCCGGGAACGGGCCGAGGAGAAGCAGGACCTCACCTTCGGTCTGGCCGTCGGCGGCACGGTCGTCGCGGCCGGGATCGCCGCCACCTGGGCCCTGTCCGAGCACGCCTCGACCGGTGTCCAGGCCGGTCTCGCGATGCCCGTCGACGTGCTGCACCTGCTGGCCGTCGCCGCATGGCTCGGCGGCCTGGCCACGCTGCTCGTGGCGCTCCACCGGGCGCCCTCCGTCGGACGGGCGGCCGTCCTCCGCTTCTCCCGGGTGGCGTTCTGGTCCGTCGTCGTCCTCGCCGCGACCGGGCTCTACCAGTCCTGGCGGCAGGTCGGCTCGTGGTCGGCCCTGACCGGCACCTCGTACGGACGGCTGCTGCTGGTCAAGATCGGGCTGGTCGCACTGCTGGTCGGGATCGCCTGGTTCTCGCGGCGCTGGACGGCACGGCTGTCGGAACGTACGCCGACGGACGCGGACGGCGAGACGGCGGACGGGGAGAAGGCGGACGCGGGGGCGGACGCCTCCACCGAGGGGGACGGCGGGACCCGTGCCGCCGGCACGGCGCCGGCGGCGTCCGACGACCCCCTGCGCGCCGCCCAACTCGCCCGGCAGGACGCCGCCGTGGCCGCGGCCGCCCGCAAGCGCCTCAGGGACGCCGACCCGGAGCGGTCCGGACTGCGCCGTTCCGTCCTCGCGGAGGCCGGCGTCGCCGTCGTCCTGCTCGCCGTGACGACGGTCCTGACGTCCACCGAGCCCGGCCGTACGGAGGAGCAGGCCGCGCGGGCGGGCGGCGGGACCTCCGAGACCGCGGCGTCCAAGCCCGTCGACGTCACCCTGCCCTTCGACACCGGCGGCGCGAACGGCAAGGGAACGGTCCGGCTGACCATCAGCCCCGGCCGCTCGGGCGCCAACGAACTGCGTCTGTGGACCGAGGGTCCGGGCCGACGGCCCCTGGACGCTCCCGAGGTCAAGGTCGCCTTCACCCTGACCGCGGAGAAGATCGGTCCACTCCCGCTGGTCCCGGAACGCGTCGCGGCCGGCCAGTGGAGCGCGAGCAACATCCAGATCCCGCTGCCGGGCGAATGGCAGGTCCGGATCACCGTACGGACGTCGGACATCGACCAGACGACCGTCGAGAAGAACGTGAGGATCGGCTGACATGGTCGGCCCACGAGGCACAGTGGGAAAGGCATGAGCGACAACGAGATCTCGCGACGCAGGCTGCTCGGCACGGTCGGCGCCGCCGGAGCGACCGGACTGGCCCTCGGCGCGGCGGGCGGCGCCGCCGGGTATGCGGCCGTCGCCGCGGACCCCGCTGCCGCCCTGGCGACCGTCGGCTCCACCGTCGAGTCGTTCCACGGCGAGCGCCAGGCGGGCATCACCACACCGATGCAGTCCCACGGCCATCTCGTCGCCTTCGACCTGGCGCCGGGGGCGGGCCGGAAGGAGGCGACCGCGCTGATGCGCCGCTGGTCGGCCACCGCCGCCCGGCTGACGGCGGGCGAGCCCGCCGACGACGACACCGGTGTCGCCCTGGACGCGGGCCCCTCCTCCCTCACGGTCACCTTCGGCTTCGGCCGGACCTTCTTCGACCGCACGGGGCTGGCCGCACAACGGCCCGTCCAGCTCGACCCGCTGCCGGCGTTCTCCGGCGACCGGCTGGATCCGCGCCGTTCGGAGGGCGACCTCTGGGTGCAGATCGGCGCCAACGACGCGCTGGTCGCCTTCCACGCGCTGCGCGCCGTCCAGAAGTCGGCGGGCGGGGCCGCGCGGACTCGCTGGCAGATGAACGGCTTCAACCGTTCGCCGGGGATCACGTCCCGGCCGATGACCAGCCGCAACCTCATGGGCCAGATCGACGGCACCCGCAACCCCAAGCCGTCCGATCCCGACTTCGACCGCCGTGTGTTCGTCCCGGCGCCCGGGTCCGGGTCGGGCTCGCCGGATCAGCCGGCCTGGATGGCGGGCGGCTCGTACGCCGTCGTACGCCGCATCCGGATGCTGCTCGACGACTGGGAGAAGCTGAACCTGAAGGACCAGGAGCTGGTGATCGGCCGCCGCAAGTCCGACGGCGCCCCTCTGACCGGCGGCGGCGAGACGACCGAGCTCGATCTCGACCGGACCGGGCCGGACGGTTCCCTGGTCATCCCGGCCGACGCCCACGCCCGGATCTCCGCCCCGGAGCAGAACGCGGGCGCGGCGATGCTGCGCCGGCCGTTCTCGTACCACGACGGCATGGCGGCGGACGGCTCTCCCGACGCGGGTCTGCTCTTCGTCTGCTGGCAGGCCGACCCCCTGCGGGGCTTCGTGCCGGTCCAGCGGAAGCTGGACCGCGGCGACGCGCTGTCCCCCTTCGTCCGGCACGAGGCGAGCGGCCTCTTCGCCGTCCCGGGCGGCGCGGACGAGGGCGGGTACGTCGGCAGCCGGCTGCTGGAGTCGTGAGGCGAGCCGCAGGGGGGCCGGGCGCACTAGGGTGACGGGTATGTCCGCCACGCGCTACACGTACCTCGGCCCCGAGGGCACCTTCACCGAGGCCGCCCTGCGCACCCTCCCGGAGGCCGCCACCCGCGAACTCGTCCCGATGGTGTCCGTGCCGGCCGCCCTGGACGCCGTGCGCAACGGTGAGGCCGCTGCCGCGCTGGTGCCGATCGAGAACTCGGTGGAGGGCGGCGTCACGGCGACCGTCGACGAGCTGGCCTCCGGCGAGCCGCTGATGATCTACCGCGAGGTGCTGCTGCCGATCTCCTTCGCGCTGCTGGTGCGGCCGGGGACGAAGCTGTCGGACGTGAAGACGGTGACCGGCCACCCGGTCGCCCAGCCGCAGGTGCGGAACTGGCTGCGGGCCCACCTCCCGGACGCGGTGTGGGAGTCGGCGGCGTCGAACGCGGACGGTGCACGGCTGGTGCAGGAGGGCCGCTTCGACGCGGCCTTCGCGGGTGAGTTCGCGGCGGCGACCTACGGGCTCGAGGCTCTGGTCACCGAGATCCACGACGCGCAGAACGCGGAGACGCGCTTCGTCCTGGTGGGCCGTCCGGCGCGGCCCGCGGCCCCGACCGGCGCGGACAAGACGTCGGTGGTCATCTGGCAGCGGGACGACCATCCGGGAGCTCTGCTGGAGCTCCTCCAGGAATTCGCGGTGCGCGGCGTCAACCTGATGCTGCTCCAGTCGCGGCCCACGGGCGCGGGCATCGGGAACTACTGCTTCGCGATCGACGCGGAAGGCCATGTCTCGGACCGGCGGGTGGGGGAGGCGCTGATGGGACTGAAGCGCATCTGCCCGAAGGTGCGGTTCCTCGGGTCCTACCCGCAGGCGGGGTTGGCGGCTCCGGCGCGGGGCGGGCGCACGCCGCGCCCCGGGACCTCGGACGCGGAGTTCGTGGACGCGGCGGAGTGGCTGGCGCGCTGTCAGGACGGCCGCGCGTAACCCGGGGTTCATCGCGCCCCGGCGCCACCCCGTCCTCCTCGTCCCTCCCCGTTGCCCACAGAGTTATCCACAGGGCGGCTTCTCGATCTGGGGACAAGTCGACAACACAATCCGACACAGTCGACAAATCACCTCACTCACCCCCGGTTGCTTCCACAGCACGCATCGAAAGCCCATGTCAGCCCAATTCCTTTGATCAACTCTTTGGAGCGAAGAAGTGCGGGGAATTCCCACTCGAACGAGCGCGTGAGCCATGTTCGGAGACGCAATCCCCGGACCTTCCGCCGACTTTCGGAATGATCAATTCCGCAATCCACAGACCCCTCCCACAGCCTGTGGATAACTTGCGCGCCCCCCGTTCCCCCTGTGGACAACGGCCCGGAGTTCCACGGTCCACGGCGGACCGGGGCCGCGGCGAATCGGCGTTCACCGCTTTCGGTGGCCGGCGCCGGGACGCCCACGGACCGTGCGCGGGATTCACCGCGCCTTTCCCTAATTCCGGCAATTCGGTCAAACTGACACGCAACCAATATCAACTGGGGTGCCGGAAGCACGCACCGGTAGCCTGGTGGGGTGATTGACCTTCGCCTGCTCCGTGAGGACCCCGACCGTGTTCGCGCCTCCCAGCGCGCCCGTGGAGAGGACGTCGAACTCGTCGACGCCCTGCTCTCCGCCGATGAGCGGCGCAGGTCGTCCGGCGTCCGCTTCGACGAACTCCGCTCCGAGCAGAAGTCGCTCGGCAAGCTCATCCCCAAGGCGTCCCCGGACGAGCGCGCCGAGCTGCTGAAGAAGGCCGAGCAGCTCAAGTCCGACGTCAAGGCGGCCGAGGCCGAGCAGAACGAGGCCGAGGAAGAGACCCGCCGGCTGCTGCTCGGGCTGGGCAACCTGGTCCACCCGGACGTCCCGGTCGGCGGCGAGGAGGACTTCGTCGTCCTGGAGACGCACGGCACCGTCCGCGACTTCGGCGCCGAGGGCTTCGAGCCCAAGGACCACCTGGAGCTCGGGGAGGCGCTGGGCGCCATCGACGTCGAGCGCGGCGCGAAGGTGTCCGGCTCCCGCTTCTACTACCTGACGGGCGTCGGCGCCCTGCTGGAGCTCGCCCTCGTCAACGCCGCCATGGCGCAGGCCACCGAGGCGGGCTTCACGCCGATGCTGACCCCGGCGCTGGTCCGCCCGCGCGCCATGGAGGGTACGGGCTTCCTCGGCCAGGCCGCGGAGAACGTCTACCACCTGGAGAAGGACGACTTCTATCTCGTCGGCACGTCCGAGGTCCCGCTCGCGGCATACCACATGGACGAGATCCTCGACTCCGACAAGCTGCCGCTGCGGTACGCGGGCTTCTCGCCGTGCTTCCGCCGCGAGGCCGGCACCTACGGCAAGGACACCCGCGGCATCTTCCGCGTCCACCAGTTCGACAAGGTCGAGATGTTCTCCTACGTCCACCCGGACGACGCCGAGAACGAGCACAAGCGGCTGCTGGAGTGGGAGAAGCAGTGGCTGACCGGCCTGGAGCTGCCGTTCCAGGTGATCGACGTGGCCACCGGAGACCTGGGGGCCTCGGCCTCCCGCAAGTACGACTGCGAGGCGTGGATCCCGACCCAGGGGAAGTACCGCGAGCTCACGTCGGCGTCGAACTGCGACGGTTTCCAGGCCCGCCGGCTGTCGGTCCGCATGCGCGACGGCAAGCAGGTCAAGCCGCTCGCGACGCTGAACGGCACGCTGTGCGCCGTGCCGCGCACGATCGTCGCGATCCTGGAGAACCACCAGCTGGCCGACGGCTCGGTGCGGGTGCCCGAGGTCCTGCGGCCCTACCTCGGCGGCCGTGAGGTCCTGGAGCCGGTCGCCAAGTGAGCTTTCCGTACCGCCTGATCGCCACGGATCTCGACGGGACTCTGCTGCGCTCCGACGAGACCGTCTCGCAGCGCACGCGTGACGCGCTCGCCGCCGCCACGGCGGCGGGCGCCGCCCACATCGTCGTCACGGGACGAGCCGTCCCCTGGACCCGGCACATCCTCGACGACCTGGGCTACCAGGGCCTCGCGGTCTGCGGACAGGGCGCACAGGTGTACCACGCGGGTGAGAACAAGCTGCTCACCTCGGTGACGCTGGACCGCCGGCTGGCCGGCCTCGCCCTCGCCAAGCTGGAGGCGGAGGTCGGCCCGCTCGACCTGGCGGCGAGCCGCGACGGCCTGGACGGGAAGGTGGTCGTCAGCCCCGGCTACCGGGTCCAGGAGGGTCCGCTCCGGGTCCTGGTCTCCGACGACCCGGCCGAGCTGTGGGCTGCTCCGCTGAACAAGCTCTACATCCAGCATCCGGCCCTCGGCGACGACGAGCTGACCCGCGTCGCGCGGTCGACGGTCGGCGGTCTGGTGGACGTGGTGATGGCCGGCGAGGGCATCGTCGAGATCCTCCCCCTCGGCCTGAGCAAGGCCACCGGCCTGTCGCTGGCCGCCCGCCGGCTGGGGGTGAAGTCCACCCAGACGATCGCCTTCGGCGACATGCCCAACGACATCCCCATGTTCGGCTGGGCCGCACACGGTGTCGCGATGGCCAACGCCCACGACGAACTGAAGGCCGTGGCACACGAGATCACGGCGTCGAACGAGCACGACGGCATCGCCCTGGTGCTGGAGGAGCTGCTGGGGCGCTAGGGGGCCTGCGGGCGGACCGCCCGGACGGTGCGGAGCGGCGTACGGACCGGGCGTCCCGGCCGTACGGAAGCGTGCGACGTCGGACCGCCGGGCCGTGGCCCCCGTCACGGGACGCGGCGTACGCGTCCCTGCACGCGTACGCATGGCGGAGGATGCGCGGATCGAACGCGCGCGGGGGTCGACCCCGACCACGGCTTAGCAAGCCGGTGCCTTACCACTCGGCCAATCCTCCGGGAGGGCGGCCCGCGCGGATGCGCGCTCGAAGCGGCCGCCCGGGCAGTCTCCGGCGGCTCCACGGAGTCCGATGATTACTCCGAAGCCTGCCGTGCGCTGCCCTGCAGGGAGCTCGACGGACTCGTACTCTCGGTCATCGCCGCGCCCCTCCCCGGTCTCGGACATCGTGTCCCTGGTGTCCCCGCCGCACTCCGGCGGCGGCATCGACCACTCTGCCCGGTGCGAACGGTCCGGTGCCACCGAATATCCGTGCGCACCGCCTCAGGACCTGCGCCACCGGCGCCACCAGCGTCGGCCGCCGCGGCGCCGTGCTCGGGCCCGGCTCCAGAACCAGCCCGCGGGCGGCCCGTCCGAGCGCCAGGGCTGCCGTTCGGGCGCGGAGCCGCGCCACCGAGCGGTGAGCATCCGCGCCCGGGCCGACGGCTCGGAGGTTCCCGCGGCACGCACGAAGTCCTCGTCGAGAACCACCTCGTCCCAGGCGTCCCCCCGAGCGCCCCCGCCGGCTCCGGAAGCTCCGCCGCCGGCACCACCCCGGGGACGACCGCCCGCACCTCCGCCCACGTCGGCCGGGCCCGGCAGTCCGCCGCCGGGGCCGCTGTGGGGCGCGCGGGACGCCGGTCCCGCTCCGTGCTCCTCCGGGCCCGGGCCAGGTCCCGCTCCGTGCTCCTCCGCGTCCGGTCCCGGATCCGGTCGGGGGTCCGGCTGCTCCTGCATGACCGTCTCCTCTCACCCCCAGTGTCCCCACGGCCCCGTCAGGCCCGTGTGAGGACGGGAACGCCCCGGGGAGCAGGCCCCGGGGCGTCTCGCGCCGCGCCTCCCTACTCCTCACCGGCCAGCGTCAGCGTCCTCAGCTTCTGCCCGGCGTATCCCGTCGCCAGCAGCGTGACCCCGACGAGCAGCGCCGTCGCGAGCGGCAGGCCCACGTCGGAGGTGATCATCCCTTCCCCGCCGATCCGTTCGGCCAGGGCCAGCGACCACTGCTGCACGCTGAGCGTCCGCGCCCCGGGCACCAGGCTGCCGAAGAGCGTCTCCCACACCAGCGCGTAGACCAGACCGATCACGACCGCGTGCCGGCTGACCGTGCCGAGCAGCAGGAACAGCGCGGCGTACGCGATGGACGCGACCAGCGCCGCGACCGTGTAGGCCACGGCGATCTGCTGTCCGTTGCCGTTGAGGATGTATCCCGCGACGAACGTGGGGACCGCGGAGAACACCATGGTCACGGCGATCGCCACGGTCAGCTTGGTGACGATGATCGTCGGCCGCTTCACCGGCTTGGCCAGCAGATAGACGATCGAGCCGTCGTCGATCTCGGGCCCGATCGCCCCCGTTCCGGCGATCACGCCGATCAGGGGCACCATCGTGGCGAGGGCGAAACCGCCCAGCACGTCGGAGGCGACCTGGTCGTCGACGCCGTTGAACGCACGTACGGCGGCGGCGATGAGCAGCAGCAGGGCGGGGAGGACGAAGAGGATCGCCGCACGGCGCCTGCCGAGGAGGGCCCGGTAGGTGAGCCGGGCGACTGTCGGGTTGTACATGTCGTTGGCTCCTTTCAGGCCGCTACGAGGTAGGAGAAGACCGATTCGAGGGACTCGTCGGAGGGCGAGACGGTGAGCAGCCGGATGGAGTGCTCACGGGCCACCCTCGGCAGCAGCTCCGTGAAGCGACCGAAGTCGACCGCCTGGATGCGCAACGCGCCTTCCTGGACGTCCACTTCGATGCCGGCGGTCGACGGGTCCGCGATCAGCGCGGCGGCGAGCGCCCGGTCGTCGCTGGACCGCACCAGATAGCGGTGCGGCCGGTCCGTCATCAGCCGTCGGATCCTGCGGAAGTCACCGCTCGCCGCGTGCCGTCCCGCCACGATCACCTCGATGTGGGAGGCGAGTTGCTCGACCTCCTCCAGGATGTGGGAGGAGAACAGGACCGTGCGTCCCTCGCCCCCCATGCGCCGGAGCAGGTCCATGAGCTGCATGCGCTGGCGCGGGTCCATACCGTTGAACGGCTCGTCGAGGAGCAGCACGCTCGGCTCGTGCACCAGGGCGGAGGCCATCTTGACCCGCTGGCGCATGCCCTTGCTGTACGTGGCGATCTTGCGGTCCTGCGCGGGCTCCATCTCCACCGTGGCCAGGGCGCGCTGGGCCTCCTTGGCCCCGAGGCCGTGCAGTTCGGCGTTGGCGAGGACGAACTCCCGTCCCGTGAGGAAGTCGTACATCGCCTCCCGCTCGGGCACGACGCCGATCTGCCGGTAGACCGATTCGTTGCGCCAGATCGCTTCACCGTCGAGGGTGACGGTGCCCGTCGAGGGGGCGAGGAAGCCGCCCATCATGTTGATGAGCGTGGATTTGCCGGCCCCGTTGGGGCCGAGGAGTCCGGTGACGCCGGGCCCGATGGTCATGGTCACGTCGTTGACGGCCACCACGTTGCCGAACCAGCGCGAGGCGTGGTCGATGTGGACAGTGGTCATGATCAGAGCCCGACCTTTCGGTAGCGGCGCATCAGGACGCCGTACGAACCGGCGACGAGCGCGAGGACGGCCAGCAGATAGACCACTCCGGTGCCCGTGCCGGGCCCCTGTCCGCCGGGGAAGGAGGAGGACGCGCCGAGGAAGGCGGTCTGCACACCGTCGATGAGGGTGACGGGCGAGAAGAGCCCGAGCCACTCCACCGCGCCTTCGGACCCGGTCTCGTAGGCGATGGCCTGGACCGTGGACACCGCCCCGTAGGTGATGGTGAGCGTGGCGATGACCGCCGCGACGCCGAAGCCGCGGCGCGGGGTCAGCGCGGCCAGGACGAGACCGAGACCGCCGAAGAGGAGCGAGAGGAGCGCCACGGAGACCAGTCCCTGTGCGAAGCCCTTCGTCTGGTCGGCGAAGTCCATCTTCGCCAGCAGCGAGCCGATCCAGAGGATCAGGAGGGGTGCGGCGGTGAGGACGAAGAGCGCCGAGGCCATCGCGCCGAACTTGGCCAGGACGTAGTCGACGCGTTCGATGGGCCGCGAGAAGTACAGCGGCACGGTCTTGAAGCGCAGGTCCCGCGACACGGACTGCGGGGCCTGAGCGGCGAGGAAGAGGGCGATGACCGCCTGCGTGACGATCGCGTAGCGCGTGTAGTCGAGGGGCAGTTCCTTCATCTTGGTGGTCACCGCCACGGCGACCACGATCGCCGCGGGCACGCACATGACCGCGAAGAGGATCATGGGCAGCACCTTCGACCGGGCGGAGCGGCCGAGCCCGTACGCCCCCCGAAGCGACTGCGCGAAGAGCGAACGGCGGGCGTAGGCGCGGCCGAGCCGCGCGCCGTCGTAGTTGCGGTACCCGATGTTGTGGATACGGGTGGTCTCGGTGAGCGCCGTCCCCGTGCGGGTCGTCCCGTTGCTCATCGCGCCGGCACCTCCATGGGCTGGGCCGCCGCCTCGGGGCGGAAGACCTCCGCGATGTGGTGGCGGCGCTGTTCCATCCGTACGAGGCCGAGGCCGAGGGCGGCGACGGTGTCCCGGACGGTGTCGTAGGTCTCCTCGCCGGTGGCCTCCAACAGGAGGATGTGGCCGGCGCCCGGCAGACCGTCCTCGACCCCGGCGTGCAGGGTGACCCCGGCGGCCGTCAGCGCCTCGCGCAGAGCCGCGGTCCCGTCGGGGTGGGTGTCGGAGTCGGTGACCTCGACCGCGAGGCTCGTCGTGGTCTTGGTGAAGTCGCTGGTGGAGCTGGAGCGCAGCAGCCGGCCGCCGTCGACGACGACGACGTGGTCGCAGGTGCGCTCGAGCTCGCCGAGGAGGTGCGAGGTGACCAGGACCGAGATGCCGAAGTCGGTGTGGACACGGCGGATCAGGCCGAGCATCTCGTCCCGGCCGACCGGGTCGAGGCCGTTGGTCGGCTCGTCCAGCAGTACCAGCCGCGGGTCGTGGACCAGGGCCTGGGCGAGCTTCACACGCTGCTTCATGCCGGTCGAGTAGCCGCCGATGGGCCGGTAGCGCTCCTCGTAGAGGCCGACGTGGCGCAGGGTGTCCGCGGTGCGCTCGCGTGCCGCGGTCGGAGGGAGTCCGGACATGCGCGCCATGTGGACGACGAACTCGGTGGCCGAGACGTCCGGCGGCAGGCAGTCGTGCTCGGGCATGTAGCCGACGCGCTCACGGATGGCGGCACCGGAGGTGGCGACGTCGAGGCCGAGCACCTCGGCGCGGCCCTCCGTGGCGGGGGACAGACCCAGCAGGATCTTGATCAGTGTGGACTTGCCGGCCCCGTTGGCGCCCACGAGTCCGGTCACGCCGGGCCCGATGTCCAGGGAGAGCCGGTCAAGCGCGGTCACCCGGGGGAACCGCTTGCTCAGGCTTTCGGTCACGATCACAGTCACGCTTCGACGGTAGTGGTGCACACCACACCCGGCGTCAGCCCTGGCGGCTGGTTCCGCATCCGCCTCCAGGCGTACGGACCCGTAGGGGGCAACGCCGGAGGAGGAGACGGCGCGGTGCGCCGGCGGTCGTCCACAGGCGTCCACAGGCCCTTGACGCAGCCGTGGGACATTGTCACAGTCATCAGTGTCACATTACGAGCACGTACCGCACAGGCACACGGACGCTACGCGTCGGATCCGGACGGGACGGTGGCATGACCTCGGCAGTGATGAGCGAACGAACCCCGGAGCTGCGGGGGCTCCGGGAAGCGCAGCGCCTGGCCCATGACTGCGTGGCGGTCGCGGCGCAGCTGAGACCCGGGGTGACCGAGCGGGAGGCGGCGCACATGCGGCGCCGCCGGCCGCACGGGCGCGGGGTGCGGGACCGGTTCCATCTTCTCTCCGCCTGGTTCCGCGACCGGACGGCGTTCGCGGGGTTCCGGATACCGCTGCCGTTCTTCCCGACCGACCGGAGGCTCGAGGAGGAGGCGGCGTGAGCACGGGGATCGACGGAGCGCGCGAGCGCCGGGTGCGTACGGGCGGGATCGAGCTGTGCGTGGCCGAGCTCGGTGACGAACGGCAGCCGACCGTCGTGCTGGTGCACGGCTATCCGGACAGCAAGGAAGTGTGGTCCGAGGTCGCGTCCCGGCTGGCGGCCCGGTTCCACGTGGTGCTGTACGACGTCCGGGGCCACGGGCGCTCCACGGCTCCGATGCCGCTGCGTGGGGGCTTCACCCTGGAGAAGCTGACGGACGACTTCCTGGCGGTGGCGGACGCGGTCAGCCCGGACCGGCCGGTGCATCTGGTGGGCCACGACTGGGGCTCGGTGCAGTCCTGGGAGTTCGTCACGGTGAAGCGGACCGAGGGGAGGATCGCCTCGTTCACGTCCGTGTCCGGGCCGTCGCTCGACCACTTCGGCCACTGGATCAAGAAGCGTGCCATCCGGCCCACTCCGCGCCGGGTGGCACAGCTGCTCGGCCAGGGCGCCAAGTCCTGGTACGTGTACATGCTGCACACCCCGGTCCTGCCCGAGATGGCCTGGCGCGGGCCGCTGGGCCGGCGATGGCCGAGGATCCTGGAGCGGTTGGAGAAGGTACCGGGCGGTGACTACCCCACCGCCTCCCTGCCGTCGGACGCGGCGCACGGGGCCTGGCTCTACCGCGACAACGTCCGCTACCGGCTGCGCCACCCCCGCGCCGACGCGTACGCGCACGTGCCGGTACAGCTGATCACCCCTACCGGTGACGCGTTCCTCTCCGAGCGGCTCTACGACGACCTCGCCCTGTGGACCCCGCGGCTCGTGCGTCGCACACTGCCGGCCAAGCACTGGGTGCCCCGCACCCGTCCGGATCAACTGGCCCGCTGGATCGCCGAGTTCGTGACCGCCCACGAGGAGGGGGGCGGCTCGGACAACTCCCGGCTCGCTCCCGCGACGGGGTCTCCGGTGAAGTACGCGGAGCGATTCGGCGGGCAGTTGGTGCTGGTCACGGGCGCGGCCAGCGGCATCGGACGGGCGACGGCGTTCGCGTTCGCCGAGGCCGGAGCGCGCGTGGTCGCGGTGGACCGGGACGGCGAAGGGGCCGCCAGGACGGCGGAGACGGCCCGGCTGATCGGAGCGCCGGAGGCATGGCCCGAGACGGTCGACGTCTCCGACGAGGCGGCGATGGAGAAGCTCGCCGAGAAGGTCGCCGGCGAGTACGGCGTCGTGGACGTGCTCGTGAACAACGCCGGGATCGGGCTCTCCGGCTCGTTCCTGGACACCACCACCGACGACTGGCGCAGGGTGCTCGACGTCAACCTGTGGGGCGTCATCCACGGCTGTCGGCTCTTCGGCGGACAGATGGCCGAGCGGGGCCAGGGCGGCCACATCGTCAACACGGCATCGGCAGCGGCCTTTCAGCCCTCCAGGGCCCTGCCCGCGTACGCCACGTCGAAGGCCGCGGTCCTGATGCTGAGCGAGTGCCTGCGGGCGGAGCTGGCCGGCCGGGGCATCGGGGTCTCGGCGATCTGCCCCGGCATCGTGAACACGAACATCACGGCAACGGCGCGCTTCGCCGGAGTCTCCGAGGAGGAGGAGAATCGGCTGCGGAAGAAGAGCTCGAAGCTCTACGGGAGGCGCAACTACCCCCCGGAGAAGGTGGCCGCGGCGATCCTCCGCGCCGTCCTGGACGACCAGGCGGTGGTGCCGGTGACCCCGGAGGCCCGGGGAGCCCGGCTGCTGTCCCGGTTCACACCCGGGGTTCTGCGGGCGATAGCCCGGTTGGAGCCTCCGCTGTGAGCGGTCATGATGTGGTCGCGCCGCACCGGCCCTCCGGCCGGGCGGCGGCGTCCCGGCCTGGAGGCGCCCGCGAGAGGCGGCGCCTGCCGGCCGTCGTGGAGCAGTGAGGAGTGGTCGTGTCCGGGGAGCATGCGGTGGAGTACCGGATCGAGGACCTCGCCCACCGGAGCGGGGCGACGGTCCGGACGATTCGCGCCTACCAGGACCGCGGACTGCTGCCCAAACCGGAGCGTCGCGGCCGGTCGAACGTGTACGGGGACTCCCATCTGGCACGGCTGCGCCAGATCGCCGACCTCCTCGACCGCGGGTACACCCTTGCCTCGATCAAGGAGCTCCTGGACGCCTGGGACGCGGGGCGTGGACTGGGCGGCGTGCTGGGGCTCGTCGCGGAGGTCCACGGCCCCTGGACCGACGAGAAGGCCGACCGGATGAGCCGGATCGAGCTGGCAGCGGCCTTCGGAGGAGAGCCGGACGACGGGGCGATCGCCGAGGCGGTGGACCTCGGCGTACTGGAACGCATCCCGGGCAGGGACGACGAGTTCCTGGTGCCGAGCCCCCAGGAGCTGGCGGTGGCTGCCGAGTTGCACGCGGCCGGCGTCCCGCTGGACGCAATCTCCGGCCATCTGAGGGAACTTCGAGGACAGGTGGAGCACATCGCCTCACGCTTCCTGGAGTTCACCACCGAGCACGTCTTCGCCCGCTACCTGGGCCATCGACCTCCGACGGACGACGACGCGGCGGAGGCGGCGTCGATGGTGCGGCGACTGCGGCCCCTCGCCCAGCAGACCGTCGACGCCGAACTGGCCCGTGCCATGCGGCTGTTCGCCACGCGTCATCTGCAGTACCACCTCGACACCGAGGGTTCCCTGGAGAGCGGCGACGATCCACGCCAGGTGACTCTTCCCGCAGAGACGATTCTGGCTGTGGAACGGCTTGTTGGGCGGGAGCACACAGCGGACTTCATCGCCGCAGCCGCGGAAAGGGAGCTGCACGCAAGGACATTGGACGCGCTCACGGCAAAAGGACGTGAGAAGAGCGATGTTGATCAAAACGCCTGACAGTACGCGCAGTTGTCCACAGCGACGCCAATTTCGCTGTGGATAAACCAAGTTGGCTGTGGACCAAACATTTCGACCACTGTCGTCCGGATGAAAATCTCGTGGCGGCGCGTCGACCTCCGGCGGCACTCTGAGGACATGGACGAACAACGCACCGTGAAGGTGTCGAAGTACCTCGCGAAACACCTGCGGCACCAACCGGAGCGCATCGGGATCACCCTGGACGCGAACGGCTGGATCGCGATCGAGGAGCTGCTGCGCGCCGCGGCTGCGAACGGTTTCCCCCTCACCCGGGACGAGCTGGACCACGTGGTGGAGACGAACGACAAACGGCGCTTCGTGATCGACGGCCTGCGGATCCGGGCGAATCAGGGCCACACCGTGGAGGTGGACCTGGATCTGCCGGCCGCCGAGCCGCCCGCGTACCTCTACCACGGCACGGTCGCCCGCAGCCTGGACGCGATCCGGGCCGAGGGGCTGCGCCCGATGGCCCGCCACCATGTGCACCTCTCCCCGGACCGGGAGACGGCGACCCGGGTCGGCGCCCGCAGGGGCCGCCCCGTCGTCCTCGCCGTGGACGCGGGAGCGATGCACCGCGCCGGCCATGTGTTCCACGTCAGCGCCAACGGCGTATGGCTCACGGACGGCGTCCCGCCGCGTTTCCTGCGCTTTCCCCGCTGAGGAGGGCGGCAGCACATCGTGGCGGCGAGAACCCCGCGTATGGTCGAGGTCATGCGTCTGAGCACGGTGATCCTCCCCATCCACCGGTGGGCCGAAGGACAGAAGATCTGGCGGCGGGCCGAGGACCTCGGCTTCCACGCCGCGTACACGTACGACCACCTCTCCTGGCGGTCCTTCCGCGACGGGCCCTGGTTCGGCGCCGTCCCCACGCTCACGGCCGCGGCGACGGTGACGCGGCGTATCCGTCTGGGCACCCTGGTGACCTCGCCGAACTTCCGGCACCCGGTCACCCTCGCCAAGGAATTGATCACTCTCGACGACGTCTCCGACGGCCGCGTCACGCTGGGCATCGGGGCCGGGGGCAACGGCTTCGACGCGACCACGCTGCTGAAGGGCGACGAGGAGCCGTGGACGCCCCGGGAGCGTGCCGACCGCTTCGGCGAGTTCGTGCCCCTGCTCGACAGACTGCTGCGCGAACCCGCCGGCACGACGTACGAAGGCCGCTTCTACACGGCCCGGGAGGCACGGAACGTGCCCGGCTGTGTACAGCGGCCCCGCCTGCCGTTCGCCGTCGCCGCCACGGGCCCCCGCGGACTGAGGCTCGCCGCCCAGTACGGGCAGGCCTGGGTGACGACGGGCGATCCGAAGCTCTTCGAGACGGGCACCCCCGAGCAGTCCGTCGAGGCCGTGGCGGGCCAGCTGACCAAGCTCGGCAAGGCCTGCGCCGAGGCAGGCCGGGACGCCTCCGAGCTGGACAGGATCCTGCTCACCGGTTTCACCCCGGACTTCAACCCCGCCCTCCCCGCCCCCCGGCGGGGCCGTCCGCTGGACTCCCTGGAGGCGTTCGTGGACTTCGCCGGACGGTACGCGGAGCTCGGTTTCACCGAGATCGTCGTCCACTGGCCCATCGACGACTCCGTCTTCGCCGCCGACCAGGCCGTCTTCGAGCGCATCGCCACCGAGGCCGTCTCCCGACTGGGCTGATCCCGCACGGCCGACGGCGTCCCGATTACGGGGAGCCAGCGGACGACCACTCAGATGTGCGCCCCCCTGCACGGCCGTGCAGGGGGTACGCGAGAATGCACAGGTGACCCCAGCTACCGATCCTCTGCCGCTGCCCCCGACCGTCCGGCTGATCGCCACCGATCTCGACGGCACCCTGCTGCGTGACGACAAGTCCGTCTCGGAGCGCACCATCGCCGCACTCGCGGCGGCGGAGAAGGCGGGCATCGAGGTCTTCTTCGTCACGGGCCGCCCGGCGCGCTGGATGGACGTCGTCAGCGACCATGTGCACGGCCACGGGCTGGCGATCTGCGCCAACGGCGCAGCGGTGGTCGATCTGCACGCCGGTGGGAAACTGCTGGAGGTCCGTCCGCTGGAGCGCGGGAACGCGCTCGACGTCGTACGGAAGCTGCGCGACGCGGCACCGGGGACCTCGTTCGCGGTCGAGACCGCCACCGGGATCCACTACGAACCCGGCTACCCGCCGTTCCACCTCGACCCCGGCGCCACGGTGGCCGTCGCCGAGAAGCTGCTGCACGAAGAGGAGCCGGGGTCCGCGGCCCCGGTGCTCAAGCTGCTCGCCCAGCACGGCGAGCTGCCCCCCGACGGCTTCCTCACCCTGGCCCGCACGGCCGCCGGGGATCTGGCCACCATCACCCGCTCCAGCCCGACCTCGCTGCTGGAGGTGAGCGGTCTCGGGGTGTCAAAGGCCTCCACGCTCGCCCTGTGCTGCGCGGAGCGCGGCATATCGTCGGACGAGGTCGTGGCCTTCGGCGACATGCCGAACGACGTGGAGATGCTGACCTGGGCGGGCACGTCGTTCGCCATGGGCAACGCCCACCCCGACGTGGTCGCCGCCGCGTCCGGCCGGACCGTGGCGAACAACGACGACGGTGTCGCGGTCGTCATCGAGCGGCTTCTCGCCGCGTCGCACGGCGTCCGGCCGCGGGCGTAGCGCCCCGGGCGGCGTCGGCGACCCGCCTCGGCCGGACGCCGACGGGTCACAGCCAGACTCCGCGGTTCCGCAGCCAGGTCACCGGATCCACCGCGGATCCGAAGTCAGGGGTGAGTCGCACCTCGAAGTGGAGGTGGGGCCCGGTCGAGTTGCCCGTGGTCCCGGCCTGGCCGAGCCATTGGCCGGTGCGGACCCGGTCGCCCTGGTCCACCGTGACGGACGCGAGGTGCGCGTACTGCGAGTACCAGCCGTCGTTGTGCTGGACGACGATCTGCATGCCGAAGCCTCCGCCGCAGGAGACGGACACCACCCGGCCGGCGCCGATCGAGCGCACGGGGCTGCCGATCCCTACGGCGAAGTCCTGCCCGGTGTGACGGTTCGCCCAGCGTGTCCCGGCGCTGTCGAAGCCGGCCGACAGGGTGTAGCGCTGGACGGGCGTCACCCAGGCCGAACCCTCGGGAAAGTCCGTCTGCGGCAGCGGGACCGAGCCGGAGCACTGTCCGGAGGCCGCGCTCCGGTCCGCCTGTGCCTGAAGGGACCATCGCGCCGCGTCGAGCTTGGTCTCGATGCCGCGTTTGATCCTCGCCAGCTCCGCCGTACGGGCGTCCAGGCGGTACCAGGCCTCACGGGCCTTCTTCTCCGCCACGGCCGTCAGGCGCTCGGCCTCCCGGGCCTCCTCCAGCAGCAGGTTCACCGTCGTCGTGGCCTTGGCGTACATCCGCTGCCCGCGCAGCAGCTCATCGGGGTCGGAGGCGAACATCAGCTCCAGCGTGGGCGCGAGATTGCCACCGCTGCGGTACTGCGCCCTGGCCACCGCGCCGAGCTTGTCGTGCATCTTCCGCATCTCGCGCCGTCTGTCGGCGAGCTGCCACTGCAGCTGGTCGAGCCGGGCGCGCTCGGCGACGGAGGCCTGCAGTCCCCGCTCGTACGTGGCGGTGGCCTTGGACACCTCCTCGAGCAGCTGGGCGACCTGCACGCTGACGTCGGGACCGTCATTGGCGGACGCGGCGGATGCGGGCAGCAGCGGGAAGGCGACCAGCAGCGCGCACAGCAATGGCCTGAACAGCCGCCGGTGGCAGTCGCGTTGTCGGTGTCCCATGCTCGGATCGTCACATCAGACCCGGAGGGTTTGCCACATTTATCCCGGTTCGTACGGCCATTCGGCCCAGCCGTCCCGGCCCCTCGGCGACACCGCACGACGCGACGTGACGGTGCGTCGGGACCGCCGAAGGGGTGGTGGAGCGGCTGCTGACGAGGCGTCGGGACGAGGTGTCACGTCCGCGGCGGCCCCGGTGGCCCGGCCCCCGCCGCGTCGGCCGGTGGCGCGGCGGGGGCGGTCTTCGCCTGGAGCGGGGCCTCCCAGACGACCGTCGTGCCGCCACCGCCCTCCGCGAGCCCCGGTTCGCGACGACTCGACCCGCCGAGCGACTCGGCACGCCGGCGCAGATTGCGCAGCCCGCTCCGGCGACCGCCCGCCTGGATACCGACCCCGTCGTCCGCGACCGTCAGTCGCACCCCGTCCGCCCCTGAAACCGTGTCACCCCCACCGCCGAGCCGTACGGTCGCGTCGACGACCACCTCGATACGGGACGCGCCGGCATGCCGGAAGGCGTTCGAGAGCGCTTCCCGCAGTGCGGCGACGAGGTTCTTCCCGGTGACTTCACCGACCACCGAGTCGACCGGGCCGACGAAGCGGTGCGAGGGTTTGAATCCGAGCGGCACGGCCGCCGTGTTGATCTCCCTCAGCACCCGTGCGCGCAGACCCGACGACGCCTCGGCCGGCCCCTGCTGCAGCGCGAAGATCGCGGTCCGGATCTCCTGGATCGTCACGTCCAGTTCGTCGACCGCCTTGCCGACGCCCTCCCGCACGTCCTGCGCGACGGACTTCCGCGAGGCGCTCTCCAGCATCATCCCCGTGGCGAACAGCCGCTGGATCACCAGATCGTGGAGGTCGCGCGCGATACGGTCCCGGTCCTCGTACACGGCGAGCCGCTCGCGGTCCCGCTGGGCCTCGGCCATCATCAGCGCGAGTGCGGCCTGTGCGGCGAACTGGGCGCCCAGGGTGCGCTCGGCCTCGGTGAACCGCCGTGCTCCGCGGAGCCGCGGGGTGACCAGTGCGCCGAGGGTCCGTCCGCCGCTCTGCAACGGCAGCAGCATGCACGGCCCGTACCGGCCCGCCGGCTCCCTGACCATGCGCGGATCGGTGGAGGCGTCCGCGGTGAACACCGCCTCCCCCGCGAGCAGCGAGGCGACCACCGGGCTGTCCGCCGGGGCGACCGCGCCCAACGGCACGGCTGACTCCGCCGCGGCGACGGCGGCCACCTCCAGTCCGCCGTCGCCCATCGGCAGCAGCACGATCCCGGCCGCGGATTCGGCGAGCCTTCGAGCCTGTTCGGCGACGACGGTCAGTGCGTCCTCCGCGTCACCACCGGACAGCAGCACCGTCGTGACGGCGACCGAGCCGTCGATCCAGCGCTCCCGCTGCCGTGCCGCCTCGTACAGTCTGGCGTTGCCGATCGCGATGCCCGCCTCGGTCGCCAGGACGCGGACCAGAGTCCGGTTGTTCCGGCGCTGCCATGCCCCTGAGGATAGTTAGTCCTATTTGCCGGGAAAAGCTGGATCCCTGAGTCGCTCGTTGAGGAGATCACCTGCGTGCTCCCGCTCGAGCATGCGGCGCAGCGGTCCGTCCGTTGCCACCAGCTCCGCATAGGGCCCGCGCTGCACGGTGCGGCCCCCGTCCAGCACCAGCACCTCGTCGACCGCGTCGAGACCGCGGAGCCGATGGGTGATCAGCACCGTCGTGCGGCCCTCCGTGGCGGCCAGCAGATCCGCGGTCAGGGCGTCCGCCGTGGCGAGATCCAGATGTTCGGCCGGCTCGTCGAGCAGCAGTACGGGGAAGTCGGCGAGCAGGGCACGCGCCAGGGCCAGCCGCTGGCGCTGACCGCCCGAGAGCTGGGCCCCGTGCTCGCCCACCAGGGTGTCGAGCCCGTCCGGAAGCCCCTCGGCCCAGTCCAGCAGCCGGGCGGCCGCGAGTGCCGCGCGCAGCTCCTCCACGGAGGCACCGGTTCGGGCGAGCCTCAGATTCTCGCGGATGGAGCTGTCGAAGAGATGGGCGTCCTGGGCGCAGAGGCCGACGCGGCGGCGGACGGTGTCCCCGTCGAGCGCCGTCGCGTCCGTCCCGCCGATCGTGTACGTCCCGGCTCGTACGTCCAGGAAGCGCAGCAGTGCCTGCGCGAGGGTCGTCTTGCCGGAGCCGGAGGCACCGACGACGGCGACGCGCCGGCCGGCGGTGAGCGTCAGGTCGAAGCCGGACAGCGCGTCCTGCCGCCCGCCGGCATGGCGGACGGTGAGCCCCCGGACCTCCAGGGGGAACGCGGAGGCGGGCGCGGGGGACGGCTCCGCGGGCTCGCTCACCGGCACCGGGGCGTCGAGCACCTCGAAGACCCGCTGAGCGCTGCGCTTCACGCGCTGCCGGTACTGCACCGCCAGCGGAAGCCCCACGACCGCCTCGAAGGCGGCGAGCGGAGTGAGCACGACGACCGCGAGTTCGACCCCTTCGATCCGGCCGGAGTGCACGGCCGTGACACCGGCGTATGCCGCGAAGGCGACGGTCAGTCCGCAGGCCACGGCCGACAGCCCGCCGCCCAGAGCGGTGGCGGCCGCGGCGCGCGAGGCGATCCGCGTCAGGACGCGGTCGGCTTGCCGTGCCCCGGCAGTCCGTCGTGCCAGAGCCCCGGTCACGGTCAGCTCGGCGACGCCCTTCAGCAGATCCACGACCTGGGTGGCGAGCACTCCACGGGCCGGTGCGAGCCGCCGCTCCGCCCGGCGTGCGAACACCCCGCTCAGCGCCGGTACGGCCACCCCGGCCACGAGCAGGCCAACGGCCAGCACGGCACCGGCCTCGGGAAGCAGCCATGCGGTGAACCCGACGGATCCGGCCCCGACGACGAGCGCCGCGCCGGCCGGCAGCATCCAGCGCAGCCAGTAGTCCTGGAGGGCGTCCACATCCGCGACGAGCCGGGAGAGCAGATCGCCCCGGCGGGTGCGGCGCAGCCCGGCGGGCGCGATCCGCTCCAGCCTGCGGAACACCCCGACCCGGAGATCGGCCAGCATCCTCAGCACGGCGTCGTGAGAGACGAGCCGCTCGGTGTACCGGAACACCGCCCGCCCGATCCCGAACGCCCTCGTCGCCGTGACGGCCACCATCAGATAGAGCACGGGCGGCTGCTCCGATGCCCGCGAGATCAGCCATCCCGACACCGCCATGAGGCCCACGGCCGAGCCCAGCGCAAGGCTTCCGAGCACCAGCGCCAGCACCAGCCGGCCGCGCAGTGCCCCGGCCGACCCGCGCACCCGTGCGAGCACCCCGCCGCCCACGGGCCCGGACGCTCCTCGGGCGGCCCCGTGCGCGAGGTCCTCGATGGTGGGGGTCGGCCGTTCCGTGGGTGCGATGGGCAGCGTGGCCTCCGCCGCCATGCCGTCGGCCGAGGGCGAAGGGCGGGGAACCCGGGAGGGACCGAGCTGCCCCCGAGCCTCCTCGCCGGCGGAAACCCGCTGGGCGGGGCGCAGTTCGACCACCCGGTCGGCCACGGACAGCAGAGCGGGCCGGTGGACGACGAGCAGCACCGTCCGGCCCCGTGCCAGCCTCCGCACCGCGTCCACGATGCCCGCCTCGGTCTCCCCGTCGAGCGCCGCCGTGGGCTCGTCGAGCAGCAGCAGCGGACGGTCGGCGAGGAAGGCCCGGGCGAGCGCGATCCGCTGGCGCTGCCCCGCGGACAGGCCCGCGCCGTCCTCGCCGAGGGCCGTCTCCATGCCCTCCGGCAGCGCGGCCACGAAGTCCGCCGCGCCGGCCTCCCGGAGTGCCGCCAGGACCTCCGCGTCGTCCGCTTCATGACGCGCCAGCCGTACGTTCTCCGCGATCGTCCCCGCGAAGAGGTACGGCCGCTGCGGCACCCAGGCGATCTGCCGGTGCCAGGCCACCCGGTCCAGCGAGGCCAGGTCCACCGGGCTCTTGCCGGGGACACCCACCCGGACCGTGCCCTCGTCCGGAGCCACGAAGCCGAGCACCACATCGAGCAGCGTCGACTTGCCGACCCCGCTCGGACCGACCAGCGCGACGGTCTCGCCGTCCTCGACCGTCAGGGACGCGCCGGCCGGCGAGGGGACGGCACGGCCCTCGTGGCGTACCGTCACGGAGTCCAGCTCCAACCGAACTCCCCGGGCACCGGGCACCGGCGCCGCGCCGCCGGCACGGACCGGGGTCTCCAGCACCCTGAAGATCTCCTCCGCCGCCGACAGTCCCTCCGCCGCGGCGTGGTACTGCGCCCCGACCTGCCGCAGAGGCAGATATGCCTCGGGGGCGAGGATCAGCACGACGAGTCCGGTGTGGAGATCCAGATCGCCGTGGACGAGCCGCATGCCGATGCCGACCGCCACCAGTGCCACCGAGAGGGTGGACAGCAGCTCCAGGGCGAACGAGGAGAGGAAGGCGATCCTCAGGGTCCTCAGCGTCGCCCGCCGATACTCCGAGGTGATCTTCCGGATCGCCTCGGCCTGGGCCTTCGCCCGCCCGAAGACCTTCAGTGTCGGCAGTCCCGCGACCACGTCGAGGAAGTGCCCGGACAGCCGTGACAGCAGCGCCCACTGACGGTTCATCCGCGCTTCGGTCGCCCAGCCGATCAGCACCATGAAGATCGGGATCAGCGGCAGGGTGATCACGATGACCGCCGCCGAGACCCAGTCCTCGGTGACGATCCGTGCCAGCACCGCGACCGGAACCACCACTGCCAGCCCCAACTGCGGCAGATAGCGCGCGAAGTAGTCGTCGAGCGCGTCCACCCCCCTGGTGGCCAGGGCGGCCAGCGAACCGCTCCGCTGTCCGCTCAGCCACCCCGGCCCCAGCTGCACGGCCCGCTCGAGCAACCGCAGCCGCAGCTCGGACTTGACCGCCGCGCTCGCCCGGTGGGCCGCCAGCTCCGTCAGCCAGGACACCAGTCCACGGCCGGTGGCGACGGCGGCCAGCAGCAGCAGCGGGTTCCGCAGCTCACCGGCGTCCATCCCACCCTGGAAGGCGCCGACCACCACGTCGGCGATGAGCATCGCCTGGGCGACGACCAGCGCCGCCCCGGCAAGGCCCAGCGCCACCACGGCCGCCATGAAGAGGCGGGTGGCACGGGCGTACCGGAGCAGTCGCGGGTCGACGGGTTTCACGTGAAACATCCCTTGGTCAGGGGACCGGGTGGTCCCTGTGGATCTCCGGCCTCAGTGCGGATCGGCGATGTGCTGTGTACCGATCCGCTTCCGGAACACCCAGTAGGTCCAGCCCTGGTACAGCAGCACCACGGGGGTGGCGATCCCGGCGCACCAGGTCATGATCTTCAGGGTGTAGGGGCTCGAGGACGCGTTGGTGACCGTCAGGCTCCACGCCTCATTGAGCGACGAGGGCATCACATTCGGGAAGAGGGTCAGGAAGAGCATCGCGACCGCGGCCACGATCGTGACGCCCGAGAGGGCGAACGACCACCCCTCGCGCCCTGCCTGGTTCGCTCCGAGCGCGGCGACCAGCGCCGCCACGGCGATGACCATGGCGACCAGGCTCGCGCCGCCGCCCTTGTCCGCCTGCGTCCAGCCCAGGAACCCGAGCGCCAGCACGGCCGTGACCAGTCCCAGGTTGCGGGCGAGCTTCCGGGCCCGCTCCCTGATGTCCCCGACGGTCTTCAGCGCCGTGAACACCGACCCGTGGAAGGTGAACAGCGTCAGGGTCACGAGTCCGCCCAGGACCGCGTACGGGTTCAGCAGGTCCCAGAAGGTGCCGACGTACTCCATCTCCTGGTCGATCTTGACACCGCGCACGATGTTCCCGAAGGCCACACCCCACAGGAACGCCGGGATGAGCGAGGTCCAGAAGATGGCCTCCTCCCAGTTGCGCTGCCAGCGCTCCTCCGGCCGCTTGGCCCGGTACTCGAACGCGACACCGCGCACGATCAGGCAGACCAGGATGAGCAGCAGCGGCAGATAGAAGCCGGAGAAGAGCGTGGCGTACCACTCGGGGAAGGCGGCGAAGGTCGCACCGCCCGCCGTGAGCAGCCACACCTCGTTGCCGTCCCAGACCGGTCCGATCGTGTTGATGAGGACGCGCTTCTCGACCCGGTTGCGGGCGAGCAGCTTCGTCAGGACGCCGACCCCGAAGTCGAAACCCTCGAGGAAGAAGTAGCCGGTCCACAGGACGGCGATGAGTACGAACCAGACGTCGTGGAGTTCCATGCCTCAGATCCCAGTCCTCGGTCTCAGTACGAGAAGGCCATCGGCCGATCGGCGTCGCGGTCGTCGCCGCCGATCTTGGTGGGCGGGTTGAGGTCGGCTACGGTCAGCTCGGGAGGCCCGGCCTTGACGTACTTGACCAGCAGCTTGACCTCGATGACGGCGAGGATCGCGTAGATGAGCGTGAACACGATCATCGATGTGAGCACCTCGCCCTGGGAGACGCCGGGGGAGACGGCGTCACGGGTGCGCAGGACGCCGTACACGACCCAGGGCTGCCGCCCCATCTCCGTGAAGATCCAGCCCCAGGAGTTGGCGATCAACGGGAAGCCGAGCGTCCAGATCGCGGCGAGCCAGTACAGCCGTGTGAGCTTCGGTCCGAGCGGCTTCCGGAACAGCACCACATGGGGCACGTCGTCCTCGCCGACCCTCGACGCCGGCGGCAGCATGAACTTCTTCCGGGTCAGCCAGAGCCCGGCCAGGCCGATGGAGAGCGACGTCATGCCGAAGCCGATCATCCAGCGGAAGCCCCAGTAGGTGACGGGGATGTTGGGCCGGTAGTCGCCGGGCCCGTACTTCTCCTGCTCCGCCTTGTTGGTGTCGTTGATGCCGGGCACGTACGACGTGAAGTCGTCGTTCGCAAGGAACGACAGCAGACCCGGAATCTCTATGGCGACCTTGTTGTGGCCCTTGTCCACGTCGCCGTAGGCGAAGACGGAGAAGGGTGCGGGGCCCTCGCCGTCCCACAGCGCCTCGGCGGCCGCCATCTTCATCGGCTGCTGCTTGAACATGACCTTGCCGAGGAAGTCGCCGCTGATCGCCGTCAGCAGACCCGCGATGACCACGGTGACCAGGCCGAGCCGCAGCGAGCTCTTCATCACCGGGACGTGCTTCCTGCGCAGCAGATGGAAGGCGGCGATGCCGACCATGAACGCACCGCCGGTGAGGAAGGCGGCGGAGAGTGTGTGGAAGACCTGCGTGAGGGTGGTGTTCTGGGTCAGCACCAACCAGATGTCGGTGAGTTCCGCCCGCCCGTTCTCCTCGTTGATCCGGTAGCCGACCGGGTGCTGCATCCAGGAGTTGGCGGCCAGGATGAAGTACGCGGAGAGGATCGTGCCGATGGAGACCATCCAGATGCAGGCCAGATGGATCTTCTTCGGGAGCTTGTCCCAGCCGAAGATCCACAGCCCGATGAAGGTGGACTCGAAGAAGAAGGCGATCAGCGCCTCGAAGGCGAGCGGGGCGCCGAAGACGTCGCCGACGAAGCGCGAGTAGTCGGACCAGTTCATACCGAACTGGAACTCCTGCACGATGCCGGTGACGACGCCCATGGCGATGTTGATCAGGAAGAGCTTGCCCCAGAACTTGGTCGCCCGGAGGTACTTCTCCTTGCTCGTGCGCACCCACGCCGTCTGCAGGCCGGCCGTCAGAGCGGCCAGCGAGATCGTCAGAGGAACGAAGAGGAAGTGGTAGACGGTGGTGATGCCGAACTGCCAGCGCGCCAGAGTCTCCGGCGCCAGAGCGAGGTCCACGTCGTCTCTCCTTACGTCGGCGTGGTCGCATCGGCGTGCTCCTCGGGTACGTCACGGCATTTTGTGCAGGACATCCGTGACATAGCGAGAGCTTCCGTACACGCTTGTGAACGCGTTCACATTCACAAGCAATTATGACCCATACCGAATCCGAACTTGCGAGCGGGGGTCCTCGAGCGACCCGCCGACCGGTCGGTATGCGCGAGCCCGGAGGGCACCTCTCCGGTTATTCGACAGACCGTTGAATTCCGGGAAAGAGAATCGCCCGCCCCGAAGCGGGTGCGGGCGATCGCGGAACGGCGGGCGACGGCTACGTCCTGTTACGGAAAGCGTCCGCGGCGTGCAGGAAGATGTCGTTCGCCTCGGACTCGCCGATGGTGACCCGCACCCCCTCGCCCGGGAACGGCCGCACCACGACACCGGCCGCCTGGCAGGCCGCGGCGAACTCGGTCGTACGCTCGCCGAGCCGCAGCCAGACGAAGTTCGCCTGCGTCGGCGGCACCGTCCAGCCCTGTTTCACCAGGCCCTCGTACACCCGCGTCCGCTCCGCCACCAAGGCGCCGACCCGGCCCAGGAGTTCGTCCTCCGCCTGCAGCGAGGCGACCGCCGCGTCCTGGGCGAGCTGGCTGACGCCGAACGGCACGGCCGTCTTGCGCAGCGCGGCCGCCACCGGCTCGTGGGCGACGGCGAAGCCGACCCGCAGCCCCGCCAGTCCGTAGGCCTTGGAGAAGGTGCGCAGCACCGCCACGTTCGGCCGCGCGCGGTAGATCTCCAGACCGTCCGGCACCTCGGCGTCCCGGATGAACTCCCGGTACGCCTCGTCCAGGACCACCAGCACGTCGGACGGGATCCGGTCGAGGAAGCGCTCCAGCTCGGCGCGGTGCACCACCGTGCCCGTCGGGTTGTTCGGGTTGCAGACGAAGATCAGCCGGGTCCGGTCGGTGACGGCGTCCGCCATCGCGTCGAGATCGTGCACGTCGTCCGCGGTCAGCGGCACCGGAACGGATGTGGCTCCGCTGATCTGGGTGATGATCGGGTAGGCCTCGAAGGACCGCCACGCATAGACGACCTCGTCGCCCGGGCCCGAGGTGGCCTGGATCAGTTGCTGCGCGACGCCCACCGAGCCCGTGCCCGTCGCCAGGTGCGAGACCGGGACCGCGAAGCGGTCGGCGAGCTCGTTCATCAGACCGGTGCAGGCCATGTCCGGGTACCGGTTGAAATCGCCCGCGGCGGCGACGGCGGTCTCCATCACACCCGGCAACGGCGGGTAGGGGTTCTCGTTGGAGGAAAGCTTGAACGCGACCGGGCCGCCGGCCGCGGCCGGCTTGCCGGGCTTGTATGTGGGGATGCCGTCCAGCTCGGCGCGCAGCTTGGGGCTCGTCTCGCTCACCGCAGGTCCTCCTCGACCGTCGTGCATCGTGCTCACCAATACTGCTCACCCTATGAGGATTCCCGGCCGCTGCGAATGGGCGAGCCAGGAACAACCGGGGTACGGACCGGGAGCGGCAGCGAGGAGAGGGGCGCTCTTCGGATCATCGCGCGCCGGTGGCTCGCGCCGTGGCGCGCATCCCTCGTAGTAGTGAGTTGAGACCTCTTCGATACCTCAACCATTTGGCAGGTCCGCGCCGGTCGGCAACCATGAGACACGCGTACGAGACCTCAACTACCTTGCATTCCATGGCAATTGACGACTCATGGCCATGCAGAAACGTGCCTGTCAACGCCTGCATATGCGACCGACTCCACCTCCCCGCCTCGCCCTACTATCGGCCTGCCATGACAGCAGCAGGGAAGCACCAGGTGAGCCGGACGGAGACATCACGCCGGGGCAGCCGGCAAGGCCGGGCGGGCATCCGGGACGTAGCCGCCGCAGCCGGTGTCTCCATCACGACTGTCTCGGACGCGTTGAACGGAAAGGGCCGGCTCCCGGACGCCACCCGCCGCCATGTCCGCGAGGTCGCCGACCGGCTGGGCTACCGCCCGTCGGCCGCGGCCCGCACGCTCCGCACCGGCAAGTCGGGACTCATCGGCCTCACGGTGACGACGTACGGCGACGAACCGTTCACCTTCACGGAGTTCGCGTACTTCGCGGAGATGGCGCGAGCCGCCACCTCCGCCGCGCTCGCCCGCGGCTACGCCCTGGTCATCCTCCCCGCCACCTCACGCCACGACGTCTGGTCCAACGTCGCGCTCGACGGCACCGTCGTGATCGACCCCTCCGACCACGATCCCGTGGTCACGGAGCTCGTCCGCCAGGGCCTCCCGGTCGTCTCCGACGGGCGCCCCGCGGGCACCCTCCCCGTCACCGCCTGGGTCGACAACGACCACGAGGCCGCCGTCCTCGACCTGCTCGACCATCTGGCGGCAGGGGGCGCGCGCCGGATCGGCCTGCTCACCGGGACCACCACGGACACATACACCCGACTCTCCACCACGGCCTATCTGAACTGGTGCGAACGCGTCGGCCAGGATCCGGTCTACGAGGCCTACCCCGCACACGACCCGTGCGCCGGAGCGGTCGCCGCCGACCGGCTGCTCGCCCGACCGGACCGGCCCGACGCCGTGTACGGGCTCTTCGACCCCAACGGCACGGACCTGCTCGCCGCCGCCCGCCGGTACGGACTGCGCGTCCCGGACGACCTGCTGCTGGTCTGCTGCAGCGAGTCCACCGTGTACGCCAACACGGAGCCGTCGATCACCACGCTCTCCCTGAAGCCCCGGCGCATCGGCACCGCCGTGGTCCAGTTGCTGATCGACGCGATCGAGGGAGTGGACGGCGGCCGCCCGGTCGAGCAGGTGATACCGACCGAACTCATCGTCCGGACCTCTTCACAACGGCGCTCCCCCCGTACGACGGTGAGCGCCCCGCGCTCGCCTTCCCAGGACTAGACCAACGCAATCAGGGCGAAACGGTCGGTGAACCGGTGGCGTACCCGGATTCAGCACCCCTGGTGCGTCACACAGCACGATCCGCGTTCCTATGATGGGCGCACGACACCGCGGACCGTCCCCGACCAGGCCGGTCCGGCGGTGAGGGCGGCGCGACGGTGGTGGAGGGGTCGATGACTCAGGGGGCCGGTCAAGGACCCGTGGTGCGTACGGCGACGTTGCGCGACTTCCGCGTCCCACCGTACGCACAGGTTCCGGTGCAGTCGGAGTCCGCCGGCCTTGAATACGTGCTCGCGCACCCCGAGGACTCAGTCCCACGAGCGGTTCCTCACGAAACCGGGGAGCCCGCTCCGCCGCAGTCGCCCGCCGCCGAGGCCTCGCACCGGACGGCCCCGGCCCCCGGGACGGAGCACGACGGCCCCCGGGCGGCCCCGGTCCGCCCCGAGGACTCCGTCCCCCAGGCACCGCCGGTCCACCCCGGCGACGCGTTCCCGGACGACGAGCCGCCCGAGGGCTACACCCCCACCGAGCGCGACCTGCCGGTGATCAACCGCGGCGACACCGTGCAGGTGGCCGTCGCCCCCGCCGAGCAGCCGGCCCCCGCCGCCGAGGGCCCCGGCCCGCTGTACGTGGTCGGGGACGTCCACGGCTATCTGGACGAACTCGTCGCCGCGCTCACCGCGCAGGGCCTGGTCGACGCCGAAGGCCGCTGGTCCGCGGGCAACACCCGGCTGTGGTTCCTGGGCGACTTCACCGACCGCGGCCCGGACGGCATCGGCGTCATCGACCTCGTCATGCGGCTCTCGGCCGAGGCCGCGGCGGCCGGTGGCTACTGCAAGGCCCTGATGGGCAATCACGAGCTGCTGCTCATCGGTGCCAAGCGCTTCGGCGACACGCCCGTCAACTCCGGCGCGGGCACCGCCACCTTCCAGGCGGCATGGCTCCTCAACGGCGGCCAGAAGAGCGACATGGACCGCCTCCAGGACGTCCATCTGCAGTGGATGTCCCGGCTCGACGCGGTGGTGGAGGAGGACGGGCATCTGCTGATGCACTCCGACACGACCGCCTACCTCGACTACGGCACCACGATCGAGGACGTCAACGACAACGTCCACGAGATCATCAACCGCAATGACGCGGACGAGTGCTGGGACCTCTTCCGCAAGTTCACCAAGCGCTTCGCCTTCCGGGACGACGACGGCCCGCAAGCCGTCCGGGAACTGCTCACCGCCTACGGCGGTGGCCGGGTCGTCCACGGACACAGCCCCATTCCGTACCTGCTGGGCGAGGTCGGCACGGAGGACGCCGACGGCGAGGGGACCTCGGAGCCCCTGGTGGAAGGGCCGCACGTGTACGCGGGCGGGCTCGCCATCGCCATGGACGGCGGAGTGACCATGGCCGGAAAGCTGCTGGTGGCCCAGCTCCCGCTGCAGGCTTGAGGCAATCCCGCGCAAGCGATTTCCGGAAACCCCCTGTCACCCCCTGCCGTAACCGCTCTACCATCGGCGTATCCGTAGCAGGCTCTCCTCCGTTTCCGCCCAACTGCCCGACCCACATGGGCAAACCGGCCCTACGGAGCATCGGGGGATGCACATGAACAGCGCTCCGCACCTGCTGGCCGAGGACCGCGCCGAATACGAGCGCATCCTCGACGACGCGCTGCGCACAGCGCACGACCGTCCAGATCTCGACGGCATGGGCAGACGGCTCAACGCCGAACAGCTGCGCACGATGGCGCTGAACGCCACCGCGCTCATCACCAGCGCCGCGGCCGCCGAGTACGACCACTTCGTGAAGGTCCGCGAGGAGGCACGCACATCCGCGGGAGCGCCCGTCGGCCACTCGGTCCTCGGGCCCGCTGTCGGGGCGTCCTCGGAGACGGGCGCCGGATTCGCCGCGGTGCTCACCGTCCTGGCACCGGTCCTCGCCGGCACCGCCGCGCTCATCTTCCTGCTCGTCGGCTACATCCTGAAGGCCGTCAGCCCCGACACCGATTTCGCGGAGACCCTCCTGACGGCGGGCTGGTTCTTCGGCGCCCTGACGGCGGCCGGACTCCTGGCCGCCGCGATCGGGCTGCTGATCACGGCGATCCGGAACGGGGCCACCCAGGTGCCCGCCGAGGACACGGCGACCGGCGAACTGCCCGACGAGATGGCACGCGCCAAGGAAGCCTGGCGGCACGCCCTCCTGGAACGCGGCGTCCTCCCCTTCCTGCGCGCCGCACTGGCCGACCCCAGCGCCGATCCGACCTCCCCCGCCCCGCCCCGCCGGATCGGCCGCTTCCCCAAGGTCGGCTACAGCGGCCCCGACTTCTCGAGCCCGAGCGACGGCACCTCGGCCGGCTCCCGCCCGACGTTCACGAGCCCGGACTTCACCAGCCCCGAGTTCGGGCCGCCGGAGCACCAGCCCGAGTAGCGGTCCCCGCGGAGGATTCACGCCCCGCCCCACGCCTCCGCCGGGCACGGCGAAGGCCGGGGCAGCCCGCGGCTGCACCCGGCCTCGCCGGTTGTGCCCTCGCAGTCGTGGCTTCAGGCCGCGGCCGGAACGGACTTGGGGTTCGCGCCGTACTTGTTCGGCGCCGCCTCGCCCTCCGTGGCCAGGAAGACCACGAGAACGATTCCACCGACGAGCGGCACGAGGGAGATCAGCAGCCACCAGGCCGACCGACCCGTGTCGTGCAGCCGGCGGAACGTGACGGCGAGCGCCGGGATGAGGATCGCCGCGTAGTAGACGTAGTACGGGATCATCGTGTCGACGGCGTAGCCGATGCCCATCAGCACGGCGAGGACGGCGATGTTCACCAGGGTGAACATCCAGTACTCCTTGCGGCGCGCACGCCCCCCGAAGCCGACGTAGTTCTTGAGTACCGCCAGGTACCAGTTCACTGCGATTCCCTCCCCTGGCCCCTTGTCAGGGACACATAGAATTTCGGTCAAGCGGCCGAAAGTTATCCATGTGTCCCCATGGGGTCAAGGGAATTCAGCGCCTCGTTGAGACAGCAATCAACCTGCCGCACTTCCGTGATCAACGGAGTGCCGCAAACCGGAACATCCGGGTCCTACCGGCCCTCGCCTCGGTGCACCGAGCACGTACGCCCGCATGACCGCGATCCGCCCGATCGCGCCGCAGCGACGGAACCGGCCCACGACCGCACGAGGTCGCGGCCGGTTCCGCCATCCGGTCAGTCCGCCAGCGGCAGGTACACCCGGTTCCCCGAGGCGGCGAATTCCTTGGACTTCTGGAGCATGCCCTCGGCGATCTCCGTCTCCGACGCCGCCGGCTCGTCGCCGCCGAACCGCTCGGTGATACTCCTGCTGATCTTCATAGAGCAGAACTTCGGACCGCACATCGAACAGAAGTGCGCGGTCTTCGCCGGCTCGGCCGGCAGCGTCTCGTCGTGGAACTCCCGTGCCGTGTCCGGGTCCAGGGCCAGGTTGAACTGGTCCTCCCAGCGGAACTCGAAGCGCGCGTCCGACAGCGCGTCGTCCCACTCCTGCGCGCCCTGGTGCCCCTTGGCGAGGTCCGCCGCGTGTGCCGCGATCTTGTAGGTGATGACGCCCGTCTTGACGTCGTCCCGGTTCGGCAGGCCCAGGTGCTCCTTGGGCGTGACGTAGCAGAGCATCGCGGTGCCCCACCAGGCGATCATCGCGGCACCGATGCCGGAGGTGATGTGGTCGTAGGCGGGCGCCACATCGGTCGTCAGCGGGCCGAGCGTGTAGAACGGAGCCTCCTCGCAGATCTCCTGCTGGAGGTCGATGTTCTCCTTGATCTTGTGCATCGGGACGTGTCCCGGTCCCTCGATCATGGTCTGCACGTTGTGGCGCTTGGCGATCGAGTTGAGTTCCCCGAGCGTCCTCAACTCGGCGAACTGCGCCTCGTCGTTGGCGTCCGCGATGGAGCCGGGCCGCAGTCCGTCGCCGAGAGAATAGGTGACGTCGTACGCGGCGAGGATCTCGCAGAGCTCCTCGAAGTTCTCGTACAGGAAGGACTCCTTGTGGTGCGCGAGGCACCAGGCGGCCATGATCGAGCCGCCACGGGAGACGATGCCGGTCTTGCGCCGGGCCGTGAGCGGCACGTACCGGAGCAGCACGCCGGCGTGGACCGTCATGTAGTCGACGCCCTGCTCCGCCTGCTCGATCACGGTGTCCTTGTAGATCTCCCAGGTCAGCTCCTCGGCCCGGCCGTCGACCTTCTCGAGCGCCTGGTAGAGCGGCACGGTGCCGATCGGCACGGGGGAGTTGCGTAGCACCCACTCACGCGTGGTGTGGATGTTGCGGCCGGTGGAGAGATCCATGACCGTGTCCGCGCCCCACCGGGTGGCCCAGGTCATCTTCTCCACCTCCTCCTCGATGGAGGAGGTCACCGCCGAGTTCCCGATGTTGGCGTTGACCTTCACGAGGAACCGCTTGCCGATGATCATCGGTTCGGTCTCGGGGTGGTTGACGTTGGCGGGCAGCACGGCCCGGCCCGCGGCGATCTCCTCGCGTACGACCTCCGGGGAGACGTTCTCCCGGATCGCCACGAACTCCATCTCCGGCGTGACCTCGCCGCGCCGGGCGTAGGCGAGCTGCGTCACCGCCTGCCCGCCGCGTCCCCGGCGGGGCTGGCGCGGGCGGCCGGGGAAGACCGCGTCGAGATTGCGCAGACCGCCGCGCGGGGACGTGTGCTTGATTCCGTCGTCCTCGGGCCGTAGGGGACGGCCGGCGTACTCCTCGGTGTCGCCGCGGCCGACGATCCAGTTCTCGCGGAGCGGCGCCAGACCGCGGCGCACATCCGTGTCGGCGTGCGGATCGGTGTACGGACCGGACGTGTCGTACAGGGTCACGTCCTTGCCGTTGGTCAGGTGCACCTGGCGGACCGGCACCCGGATGTCGGGGCGCGAGCCCTCGACGTATCCCTTGTGCCAGCCAATGGACTTCCCCGCCCCGGACGATCCGGAGGCAGGCGTGCGCGTGTCCGATGTGGTCATGAGACCTACTCCCTACGCCGGCATTACCCGGTAACAGGTTCGGCGGTCGGCGCAGCTGTCCCGTACGGTCGTACGGCGGGTCAGCGCCCTCTCAGCCCGGTGCTCCGAGCTCCCGCGTGTGCAAAGGTGTCACCACGCTAGCGCCCCATCGGGCGTGCTGAACAGTGGGCCCCGTTCGTTCTTGCGATGATCTGTCGGTGACTTCCTCCCAGCAGACGCCACAACCGGACCACCGCACGGGCGGTCAGCCGCACTCCCACGGCCACGCCCATGCCCACGGCCATGGGCCGGCCGCCCCCGTTTCGCGGCATCTGCGGCGGGTCATCGCCGCGGTCCTCATCCCGTTCGCCGCCGCGGTGGTGGTCGGCCTCGTCGCCCTCTGGCCGGGCGGCGCGCCGGAGCACGAGCGCACGGGTGTCGGCTTCGACCGGCAGACGGAACAGGCCCGGGTGGTCCGGGTGCAGGAGGTCGACTGCTCCGAGGTGAACGCCGGACAGGTGCCGCCGACGGGTGACACCACGACCCCCGAGGGCCGCGAGGCGGTCAACTCCCAGCAGGGAAAGTGCAAGAAGGCGACGGTCGAGATCACGTCCGGAAAGGACAAGGGTCGTACGTTCATCGAGATCGTCCAGCCGGACGCCTCGCGCCAGCTGAAGCAGGGCCAGGGCGTGGTCGTGGCGTACGCACCCGACGCGCCGCGTGATCTCCAGTACTCGGTGAGCGATGTGAACCGGGACTTCCCGATGATGCTGCTCGCCGGGATCTTCGCGGTCGTCGTCGTACTGGTCGGCCGGTTGCGCGGGGTGATGGCGCTGATCGCGCTGGTGCTGAGCTTCGCGGTACTGACCCTGTTCATCCTGCCGGCGATCCTTCAGGGCTCGAATCCGCTGATCGTGGCCGTGGTCGGGGCCAGCGCGATCATGCTGATGGCGCTGTACCTCTGCCACGGCCTGAACGCCCGCACATCGGTCGCGGTGCTGGGGACGCTGATCTCACTGCTGCTGATCGGGCTGCTCGGCTCGGTGTTCATCGGCTGGGCGTCCCTGTCCGGAAACACCGATGACAACACCGGCCTGATCCACGGTCTGTATCCGAACATCGACATGTCCGGTCTGCTGCTGGCGGGAGTCATCATCGGTTCGCTCGGTGTGCTCGACGACGTCACGGTGACCCAGACCTCGGCAGTCTGGGAGCTGCACCAGGCGGATCCGGCCATGGGGCCGCGCGGCCTGTACAAGGCGGGCATCCGGATCGGCCGCGACCACATCGCCTCGGTGGTCAACACGCTCGTACTGGCCTATGCCGGCGCCTCGTTGCCCCTTCTTCTGCTGTTCTCGATCGCGCAGTCGGGGGTGGGCGCGGTGGCGACCAGTGAGCTGGTGGCGGAGGAGATCGTCCGGACCCTCATCGGCTCGATCGGTCTGGTGGCATCGGTGCCGGTGACCACGGCACTGGCCGCTCTGGTGGTCTCCGCCGACCGGCCCGGCGGCACGGTGACCGGTGTGGCCGCGGGAGCGATGCGCAGCAAGGGCCGCCGCCGGCGGGCGAAGTAGCTCCGTCGCGCACGGCCGCGACGGGCGCTCGTGGTCGGCAGGCGGGCGCTCGTGGTCGGCAGGCCGTCAGCCGGCGGCTTCCTCGGCGAGGATCCGGCCCAGGGCGGCTTCCAGGTTGTCCTCGAAGTCCCCGAGCGTGCGCTCCTGTCCCAGCGGAACCAGTTTGTCGGTTCGGTCGAGGAAGGCCACCAGGGGTGCGGCTCCGGCCCGGAAAAGCGCCCGGTCGGCGCCGACCTGGAGCCGGATGTGGACGTCGGACAGCTCCTCCGGCTCGGTCGGGGCGATGTGCACATCACCGTCCCCGCTGGGGCCGTTGATCCCGTCCAGCAGCAGCTCCCGGCCGAACGCCCAGGTCACGGGGGCGTCCCCGGGCAGGTGGAATGTCATGCGCACCGCATAGGGGTCTCTCGTCTCGTACGTGAGCTCCACGGGGATCCGGAAGGAGAGCTCCTCGGAGACCAGGAAGCTCATCAGGACCTCCGCCTGAACCGATTCGCGCATCGTGTCAACCCCGCAGTGAGTGAAGCACCTCGTGAAAACGGCCGGGAAGGTTCCCCCTGGGTCCGCCCCGCCATCGTGCTGTAAGTGACCGATAGATCACAAGGAGTAATTTTTCAGATACTGATAGAGAAGGCGAATGAACTGAGCAGGCTGCCCACACCGCTGCGTAGTTGTTCGACGGCCGGGATCAAACGATCTTCTTGGTGCAGCGGAAGGGAAATCGCCATAGCGCCGGCCGTGGAGCCCACGGTGACCGGAATAGCCGCACAGACCGTACCCAGGGCATATTCCTGACGCTCGATCACCGGTTGCATCTGCCCCATCGCCCCGAGCCGTTCCAGCAGACTTCCCCGATTGCGCACCGTATAGGGCGTGATCCGGTCCACCGGATGCCGGTCGAGATGATCCTTGCGGGCCCGTTCGTCGAGCTGGCCGAGCAGGCACTGACCGAGGGCGTGCGCATGGCCCGTCTCCCGGAAGTCCGCCCATTCCTCCACCGCGGGCGCGTACGGGGTGTCGGCCACGGCGACGAGTTCGATCTCTTCCTCCCGGTAGAGGGCGAAATAAACCGGTACGCCGATGGAGTCCCGCCAGTGCGCCAGGGATTCCTCGATCTTGGTGCGACGATTCTGCATCGCACCTCCCATCGCCAGCCGCACCGCGGCCTCACCGAAGACGAACACGCCCTTCTCGCGCCGCAGATAGCCCTCGTGGGCCAGGGTCCGCAGCAGGTGGTAGGCGGTGGGGAGGGGCAGGCCCGCCTCACGTGCGAGTTGCTTGGCCGGGGCTCCGTCGGCGTGGGAGGCCACGGCCTCCATGAGCCTCAGAGCCCGCTGCACCGACCCGATCAGCGTCGGAGCGGCGGGCGAAGTGGTGGTGGGCGCAGAACTGGTAGCCAATGCCGTGGCCAAAGGTCACCCCCAGGCATGGTGACGGGCGGACCGCCCGCGTGCAGGGGCCGCCCCCGCACGCCCGCCGCGCTCCCCGAGGGCCTGGGCTGCTCCTGAGACCGAATTCGGGAACTGTCCAGGAAGTCGCAAGAACCGCTGTTCACGGTGATCATCGACCGGGGATTCCCGGGGACGGCGGAGGATTGCCACTCTAATGGCAGCCCCCGACGGGCCGCGGGGATCGTCCGCGGCATTCCCCCGCGCGGGCTAACGGGCGTACGCACCTGCCGTTTTCCGCCCCGCGAAACCCAGGCCCGCGCTCCCCTCGCGCCTCCGGCGCACTCTCCCCCGGCCGATGACCGTACCTGTCCCGGTCGCCTACCGGTCGCCCTTCGAGGACGACGAGCTCATGAACTTCCGCACGACGTAGATCAGTCCGCCCACGATCGCCACGAAGAGCAGGACCTTGAAGAGCAGCCAGATCACAAAGCCGACGAAACTCGCGATCATCCCGCCGAAGACGACAAGGGCGATCAGAGGGATGGCGACCCACTTCACCCACCAGGGCATCCCCGTCAGTATCTCCCGCACCGCCATCGTCCCTACCTCGCTTCTGTGGGTTCTCCTGCTGTCGATGCTAGAGGCGGGACGGTGGTCGGGGGGCGCCCGCGCCCCCCGAAGTCCCCTGAGCCTTCCCCTAGGGAAATCCGGCGGGCCGGTCAGCTCTCGGGCGGAGAGAAGACGACGAGCACCCGGAGATCCTCGCTGATGTGGTGGAACCTGTGGGCCACCCCCGCCGGGACGTAGACGACGCTGCCCCGCCCCACCTGGGTCGTCTCCGTACCGACCGTGATCGAGGCACGGCCGCTGACGACGAAGTAGACCTCGTCCTGCCGGTGCGGCTGCTGCGGGTCCAGCTCCCCCGCGTCCAGCGCGTACAGCCCGACCGACATGTTCCGCTCGCGCAGGAACTGCAGATACGCCCCCTCATTGGCGGCACGCTCCGCCTCGAGCTCGTCCAGCCGGAATGCCTTCATCGTCCGTCCGCCCCTGCCATCGGTCCGATCACGTCTGCCACGATCAGACACATGAAGAATTTCCTCGTCAAGACGATCGCGAACGCCGGGGCACTCGCCGTGGCCATCTGGCTGGTCCAGGACATCACGCTCACCGGCGACAGCACCGCGAAGAAGACCGTCACCCTGATCATCGTGGCCCTGCTCTTCGGCCTGGTGAACTTCTTCGTGAAGCCGATAGTCAGGCTGCTGACGCTTCCGCTGTTCATCCTCACGCTCGGCCTGATCACGCTGGTCGTCAACGCCCTGATGCTGTTGCTGACCTCGTGGCTCGCCGACGTCCTGGACCTGAACTTCCACGTGGAGGGCTTCTGGACGGCCGTGCTCGGCGGCCTGATCATCTCGATCGTGTCGTGGGCGCTGAACGTGGTGCTCCCCGACGGCAAGGACTGACCGCGCCATGCCCTTCTCCGTCTGTTTCGTCTGCACCGGCAACATCTGCCGGTCGCCGATGGCCGAGTCCGTGTTCCGGGCCCGCGTGGAGGACGCCGGACTCGGCGGCCTCGTCGTCGTGGACAGCGCCGGCACGGGAGGCTGGCACGAGGGAGACGCCGCCGATGCCCGCACCGTCGACGTCCTGCGGGGCAACGGCTACGCGTCCGGTCATGTCGCCCGGCAGTTCCGTCCCTCGTGGTTCTCCCGGCTGGACCTGGTGATCGCCCTCGACCGGGGTCATCTGCGGGAGCTGCGCCGGCTGGCACCGACCGCGGCGGACGCCGCGAAGGTCCGGCTGCTGCGCTCGTACGACCCGGCCGCCGGTGGCGACCTCGACGTCCCCGACCCCTACTACGGCGGAACGGACGGCTTCGAGGAATGTCTGGACATGGTGGAGGCCGCGAGCGAGGGACTGCTCACCGCGGTGCGCGAGGCGGTGGAGGAGGCGGCGGCATGAGCACGGGTGAGGGCACGAGGGCCGTGCGGGCCGGTCTGCCGGAGGCGCGGAAGTACGAACCGACGCTGCCGGGACCGGTCTTCGCCGCCCACTACCACCTGCCCGGTGAACCGACGGGCCCGTACACCTACGGGCGGGACTCCAATCCCACCTGGACGCTGCTGGAGCAGGCGATCGGGGAGCTGGAGGCGCCGGGGGAGACCGGGGTCGAGACCGTCGTCTTCGCCTCGGGCATGGCCGCCGTCTCGGCGGTGCTGCTGTCCCAGGTCCGCGCGGGCGACGTGGTGGTGCTCCCGGACGACGGCTACCAGGCCCTCCCGCTGGTGCGGGAGCAGCTGGAGGAGTACGGGGTCGAGGTCCGGACCGCGCCCACCGGCGGCGACGCCCAGCTCACCGCACTGGACGGGGCGAAGCTGCTGTGGATCGAGACCCCCTCCAACCCGGGGCTCGACGTGTGCGACGTACGGCGGCTCGCGGACGCCGCGCACGCAGGCGGAGCCCTGGTCGCGGTCGACAACACACTCGCGACCCCGCTCGGCCAGCGCCCGCTGGCCCTCGGCGCCGACTTCGCGGTCGCCAGCGGCACCAAGGGCCTGACGGGCCATGGCGACCTGCTGCTCGGTTACGTGGTCTGCCGGAACTCCGCATCGGCCGCTCGGGTACGGCACTGGCGCAAGGTCGTGGGCGCGATCCCGGGCCCCATGGAGGCGTGGCTGGCGCATCGCTCGCTGGCCACGCTCCAGCTCCGGTCCGACCGTCAGTGTGCGAATGCGCTCGCCCTCGCGCGGGCGCTGGCCGGGCGGGCGGAGGTCACCGGACTGCGCTACCCCGGACTGCCCGAGGACCCCTCGCACGAGATCGCCGCGAAGCAGATGCGCCGCTTCGGCTCGGTGGTCTCCTTCGAACTGCCCGACCGTGACCACGCGGAGCGCTTCCTCGCGGAGACACGGCTCGTCGACGACGCCACCAGCTTCGGCGGTGTCCGCTCCAGCGCCGAACGCAGGGGGCGGTGGGGCGGCGACGCCGTGGCGGAGGGCTTCATCCGCTTCTCGGCGGGCGCGGAGGACACGGACGACCTCGTCGCGGACGTGCTCCGGGCGCTGGACGCGGCGGAGGGCTGAGGCACGCGCACGCGGCGGCGCGTCAGCCGCCGCGGGCGCCGGCCGGAGCGCTTCCCGGCGGGCGCGAAGGACGGTCCGAACCTCCCCCCTCATGGCTCGGACCGTCCTCTTCCGCATGCGGTTCCCGGGCCGGTGCACGTGGCACCGCGCACACTCCGCGCGTGGTGCGACGTGTGTCACCCTGAATCAGAAACCGCTCCAGCAAGGCTAGTTGACTCTACGTCAGTGTCCAATCACAGGAGCGACAGAGACCTATCGACTTATTTATAGTTGGACGATGGATCTGGCCCTGCTGCGCACATTCGTCACGGTGCACCGGGCCGGGTCGTTCACCCGCGCCGCCGCTCTGCTCGGGCTCTCCCAGCCCGCGGTGACCAGCCAGATAAGGACCCTGGAACGGCAGCTGGGGCGGCCGCTCTTCCTCCGCCAGGCGCGCGGGGTCACGCCCACGACCGTCGGCGACGAGCTGGCCCACCGGACCGCCCCTCATCTGGACGCGCTCGTCGAGATCGTGGAGGCGGGCCTGGACGACGAGTCCGGCGTACGCACCCTCCACCTCGCCGGACCGCCCGAGTTCACCTCCGCGCGGGTGCTGCCCGCACTGGCCCCGCTGGTCTCGCAGGGACTGGCGCTGCGGACGTCCTTCACGGGCAACGCCGAGGAGGCACTCGAGGGGCTGGCGGCCGGGCACCACGAGCTCGCCGTGACCACGGCCCGGCCTCGCGGCGGGCTGCTCGCGTCGACCCCGCTCTGCGACGAGGAACACGTCCTGGTCGCCTCCCCGCGCTGGGCGGCGCGGCTGGGCGACGGAATGCTGCTGCGCAAGGGCGCCGTCGTGCTGGAGCAACTGCCGGTGGTCGAGGTCCACGAGTCCCTGCCGTTCGTCTCCCGCTACTGGTCCTCGGTCTTCGACAGCCGGCCACCCGCCGTGGCCGCCGTCATCGCACCCGATCTGCGGGCCGCGCGGGAATCGGCCGCCGCCGGGGCCGGGCTCGCCGTGCTGCCCCGCTACCTGTGTCGGGGCGACCTCGACAGCGGCCGGCTGGTGGCCCTGCTGGAGCCTCCCGTTCCACCACTGCGCACGTACTTCCTCGTCGTCCGGACCGGAACGCTCGCACTGCCGCACATCGCACGTGCGCACGAGGGTCTGTTGCGTGCCGCGACCGCCTGGTGACGGCCGGCGACAGCGGAGGAGACGGGAGTTTCAGAACGGATGCCGTGGGCCACTCTCTGACCATGACCGAACGGCCAGTGGTCAAGCGCACCGCACGCGCCATCCTGCTCGACGGCGACGACCTCGTACTGATCAAACGCACCAAGCCGGGCATGGACCCGTACTGGGTCACTCCGGGCGGCGGGGTCGAGCCCGAGGACGCGACCGTCGTCGAAGCCCTCCACCGCGAGGTGGACGAGGAACTCGGCGCCAAGATCGTCGATGTGGTGCCCTGCTTCGTGGACACCGTCGAGCACATCGTGGACGGCGGCGTCTCGGGCGTGAAGGTGCAGCACTTCTTCGTCTGCCGTCTGGTGGCCATGGACGAGTCCCGGCGGCACGGCCCCGAGGTGGAGGACCCCTGCGGCGAGTACGAGATCGTCCGGGTGCCCTTCAGCCGCGTCGGGATCGCCGCCGTGCACCTCGTCCCACTGTCCCTGCGGCACTACCTGGACGGCAACATCGAGGGGGTCCGGGCGATGCACGCACCCGACCTGGGCTGAGCACGGAATCCCTCGGTACGGCCCGGCGGCCTTGCCCGGCGGCCCTGGTACCGCCTTGGGCAACGTTCGCCCCGACGCGAGGCGCAGACTCCGCCCGACGCGGCAACGGGGCGGGCGCGTTGCGAAAGTTCCTCCCGCCCACGACACCCCGCGGACGGACGGAGTGACATTCGCGACATGCCTAGTCGGCGGCGGCGACGAGCTCCTCGAGCGAGTCGTGACGGATCCGCTCCGACGGGATGCCGACGCCCCTGAGCGTGTCCACTCCGCTGCGGATCATCCCGACCGGGCCGGAGAGGAACGCGTCGTACTCGTTCCACGGCCCGTACTCGAGCACGGCGTCGGGCAGCTGCGTCCTGCCGTCCACGACGGGGCGCACCTGGAGCCACGGATGGCTCTGCTGGAGCCGCAGCATCGTGTCGATGTCGTAGAGGTCGTGATCGCTGCGCGCCCCGTAGAACACCTCCACCGGACGGCGCTCACCGTGTTCGGCGACGTCTTCGACCAGCGCCTTGATGGGCGCGATGCCGGTACCGCCGCCCAGGCAGAGCATCCCGTTGTCGGTGGTGTGGTCGACGACCATCGATCCCGCCGGCGGGCCCAGCCGGAGCACATCGCCGGGCCGGGCGTGATGGACCAGGGCGTTGGAGACCCAGCCCGCCGGGACGGCCTTCACATGGAACGAGAGCAGTCCGTCGGAACGGGGCGCACCCGCGAAGGAGTAGTGCCGCCAGATCCTCGGCCACCACGGCGTCTCGAGACTCGTGTACTGACCGGCCAGGAACGGATACGGCTGGTCGGGGCGCACGGTGACGACCGCGATGTCCGGTGTTCTGAGATCGTGGGACACCACTTCGGCGTGCCACCAGGCCGGCGCGTGCCGTTCGTTCTCGGCAGCAGAGTCGATCATGATCTGGGAGATGGTCGTGTAGGTCCTGACCCACGCGGCTTCGGTCTCCTCGTTCCAGGTCGTCGTCGCGTAGCGGGTCAGCGCTCCGATGAGCGCCTCGCCGACGGCGGGGTAGTGCGCGGGTTGGGTGCCGTACTTGCGGTGGCCGCGGCCGAGGTGCTCGAGGTAGTCGACCAGTACGGGCGTGTTGTCCATGTGCTCCGCGGCGGTGAGCAGCGCCTTGAGGAGCCGGTCGCGCTGGGTGTCCATGGCGGCCGGGAAGAGGGACCGCAGATCGGGGTGGCGGACGAACAGCAGGGCGTAGAAGTAGGACGTGACCTTGTCGGCGACCGGGGCGATCTCCTCCATGGTCCCCCGGATGAGGATCGCGTCGGGGGACGACTTCTCGTCGGAGACCCCGGAGAACAGACCGGAGCGGGGGCCGCCGGCTCCGGTGTCGGGGGCCGGGCCGAAGTGGGGTGCGCCGCCGCCGAGGGAGGGGACTCCCTGGTGCGGGTAGGGCGCGGGGCCCTCGTGAGGCGATGCGCCGCCGTGGGACGGGGCGCCGTACTGCGGAGGACCTCCGTGACGGGGGTCGGTGTTTCCGCGGGGCGACGAGGCGCCGTGCGGGGCACCCGCGCCGTACGGGGGGACCGGCGGCGCAGGCGTCTCCCGCGGCGCCGCGCCCGGTGTGCGCCGGGACTCGGGTGCGGTGCGTGTCTGCGGAACGGCGACTCCACGCGGCGGGGACCCGGCAGCCCGCTCGGCTCCCGTGCCGACGGGGCGGATGGAGGCGACCGGCCGGCTGGGGGTGGCTATTCGCCCCTCGTCCGCCGATTCGGCTCCCTCGCGGGCAGGGCCCTCATCGCCGCCAGGAGCCGGACGGCCTTCGGTAGGCTGCCTCCGGGGGGTGAACCAGCCTCCCCCGCCCCTCGCGCCGTTCTCACCGGAGGTCCCGTTGTCGGCCGACGTAGTGGTCGGAGCGTCCATTGTGTGCCTCGCCTCGAACATCTCTCGGTCGGTCTGCGCACTTCCGCTGGTCCGGAAGGTGCCTCGATTTCCCCGCTCTGCTCTCAATGACTCGTGCCCGCCCACATTAGCCTTCGCGATTATGGGATTCGGGCGAGTGGGACCGGATGGTGACGTTGCCCGCAGCGCTCGTCGTCGCAGCATGCCAGCTCCCGCCCGGCAGCGGACAAAGAGCGGAAAGTCCGGGTATCCCCACCCGCTTTCCCGTTAGGCTGCATCGCACCCATGTCCGTTTTCGCGGCCACGATTCGGGTCTCGTTGGGTATGCCCTTGCACCCGAAACCAGCAAGGGAATCGCTCCAGTTCGCGCGCCTCCAGCCGTTCGCATCCCGTCCGGCGCGGTGTGGCGAGCCGCCCGGACAGATGATGGTCCGCATTCACCTCGTCCGCAACGGTCGCCACGGCAAAGATCTGCGCATCGGTCAGCGAATCCGCGGGGACGGCAGGGCCGTTCAGCCATCATCCCGATCTCTGCACAGAGCCCCTTCGCGACCTTCACCACTTAGTGGCGCGAGAATACAGACGGTTCGACCGGCTCCATGAACGGAATGGCCGACAGACATGAACCCCCGGCGACGCACGCTCTCCGGTTGGCCGATCTCCGGGCGAAGGAATCATGCTCGCGAGGTGCGCCGAGGCCAGTCCGGCCACTCCCTCGTAGGACGCGAAGACCGGCCCGGCCCGGCGGTGTTTCACGTGAAACCACTCGAGCGCCCGACTCGGCGCGCCCTCCTCGTCGTCCATGTGTCGGCATCCGCGCCGGCTCGGACTGCCACTCGGTCCGCTGGGGCCGAGCGTCGCCGCGGTGTTCTCCGGATCACCGGCCGCCGGGGCCTCGTACCGTTCGACGGCCGTCTTCGCGAACTCGCCGATGCTCCCGTCGCTCCGCTCGCCTCGGCAGCGGATCGGCCCTCTCCCCTGCGACACCCCGGGCCCGCTGCCGCTGGGTCTGGACCAAGTTCCGGCTGGCCCGGGCGATGACCGCGCTCACCACTTCCCACGGAGCCGGGCCACTTCCTCGAAAGAGGTGGACGAAAGATCACCGCGTCAGACAGCCTGACCTCATGCCAACTCCCTTCCCCGAGCACCCCATCCGGCGTCTGACCACTGCGGACCTGCACTCCTGTGCGGACCTCTCGGAGGACCGGGGATGGCCGCGCGAGGAGCGCAAATGGGGTCTCCTGCTGGCGGCCGGCACGGGGTACGGCATCGACGACACCGAAGCCGGAGGGCTCATGGCGGGGTGCGTGGTGACGTCGTACGGTCCGGGACTCTCCGCCCTCGGCATGGTGCTCGTGGCCGAGCGATACGCCCGGCAGGGTGTCGGGCGACGCCTGATGAGGCACGTACTCGCCGAGACCGGTAAGACGCCCCTGACGCTGCATGCCACGCCGAACGGGCAGCCTCTCTACGAGGAACTGGGCTTCACCCATGCCGGCCGCGCCGAGATGGTCCGTGGCCGCTTCCGCCTCTCCGGTCCGGCGCCCCGGGCCGTGACCCGGCCGGCCACGGCGGAGGACCTCCCGGCGATCCTCCGTCTGGACGCCGAGGTGTTCGGCGTGGACCGGACACATATGCTCGCCCGGCTGCCTGCCTTCGCCGACCGGTTGAGGCTTGCCGAAGCCGACGGAGTCCTCACGGGCTACGCGGCCGCATGGCCGAACATGGAGACCCAGGTCGTCGGCCCGCTGATCGCACGGGACACGGACACCGCCAAGGCCCTGATCACGTCGCTCGCCGCGGAGACGGAGCGTCCGCTCCGCACGGACATCGATGTGCGGCACGAGGGCCTGCTCACCTGGCTGAAGGCGAGCGGCCTCGAGCCGATCGCCTTCAACGCCGTGATGCTCCGCGGCGCTCCCGCTCTCCCGGGTGACTGGACCCGCAGATTCGCGCCGCTGACCGTCGCGGCGGGTTGAGCCCGGGCGGACCGGCTCGCTATTCCGCCGAGGACGAGGCTCAGCTGGCCAGAACCTCCGGCGCCGAGGCCGCAGAGCCGTGGTCCTGCTCGGGGGCGCCTCTGCCGGGTCAGTGACGGGCCGCGGCAAACGGGGCCGGCTCGGAGGCCGCCGCAGGCGCGACCAAGCGGCTCTCCCGGTGGACGTCCCGGCGCTCGAGGGCACTGGAGAGCATCGCCAGCACCAGAGCCGATCCGGCGAGCAGCGCACCCACCCAGTTGGGGGCGGTGAACCCGTGACCGGCCGCGATGACGATGCCACCGAGCCAGGCGGCAAGGGCGTTACCGAGGTTGAAGGCGCCGATATTGACGGCCGACGCCAGTGTGGGCGCACCCGACGCCTGGTCGAGGACCCGCTTCTGAAGCGGCGGTACGGTGGCGAAACCAAGCCCGCCGACGAGAACGATGGTGACGGCCGCCGCCGTCTTGTCCTGGGCGGTGAAGGTGAACAGGGCCAGTACCAGGGCGAGGGCGCCGAGCGAGACGAACAGCAGCGGCATCAGCGCCCGGTCGGCGAACTTGCCCCCGATCAGATTGCCGCCGACCATGCCCAGGCCGAAGAGAACGAGCAGCCAGGTCACGGAGGCATCGGCGAACCCGGCGACCTCGGTCATCATCGGCGTGATGTAGGTGATCGCGGCGAACACGCCCCCGAAACCGAGCACGGTCATGGCCATCGCCAGCAGCACCTGGACATTGCGGAAGGCCGCCAACTCGTCGCGCAGCCGTATGCCTTCGGGCGTGGGCTGCTCCGGAACCAGCCCGGCGACGCCGGCGAGCCCCAGCACACCGAGCCCGGCCACGATCAGGAACGTGGCTCGCCAGCCGATGCCCTGCCCGATGAAGGTGCCCAGCGGGACGCCGACGACGTTGGCGACGGTCAGGCCGGTGAACATCATCGCGATCGCTCCGGCCTTCTTCTCCGGGGCCACCAGGTCGGCCGCGACGACCGAGCCGATACCGAAGAAGGCTCCGTGGGCGAGTGAGGCCACCACACGGCCGGTGAGCATGACGCCGAAGACGGGAGCCAGGGCCGAGAGCACGTTGCCCACGACGAAGAGCCCCATCAGCAACATCAACATCCGCTTGCGGGACACCTTGGTGCCGAGCACGGTCATCAGGGGCGCGCCCAGCACCACGCCGAGGGCATACCCGGTCACGAGGAAACCGGCGGTGGGGATCGAGACCCGGTAGTCGTTCGCGACCTCGGGCAGCAGGCCCATGATCACGAACTCGGTGGTTCCGATACCGAATGCCCCGATGGCGAGGGCGAGGAGGGCGAGCGGCATGGGGGATCACCTTCCCGAGAAAATTGCACTTGCTCTTTACAGGCGTCCACAATAATTGCATACACATTTAATTGCAAGCGCGGGCTATTGCATCAGTCGTCTACTCTTGGAGTCACGCCACTCCGCAGGGGCCGAGGCCCGGCCCGCACGGACGCTCCTGGACGGAGGAGAGATCGATGACAGCGACGGACCCGGCACTCACCGCACTCGCCCAGAGCTGGTGCGCTCTCTCCCTGCTGCACGGCAGGATCGAGGGCCATATCGAGCGGGCCCTCCAGACGCATCACGATCTGAGCGTGCGGGAGTACTCACTGCTGGACGTGCTCAGCCGCCAACACGGCGGCCCGGGCGGCCACCTCCAGATGAAGCAGGTGGCCGACGCCGTCGTCCTCAGCCAGAGCGCCACTACCCGCCTCGTCACCCGGCTCGAGGACCGCGGGCTGCTGAGTCGCTATCTGTGCGACACCGACCGGCGCGGCATCTACACCGATGTCACGGAAGCCGGCCTCGAACTACTGGCCGCTGCCCGGCCGACGAACGACCATGCACTGCGCGAGGCTCTCGACGAGGCGGCCAAGGACCCCGAACTCGCTCCGCTGGTCCGGGCGGTCGAAGAGCTGAAGATTCCCGTATCCACGGTTCCCGCACCGACCGCCGCCTCCATGTGAGACCGCCGATCGCTGCGCCATGAGAGGCGCATAGGGTGCGGATCATGAGCGATCTACAGATACGGCCCGCCTCCCCCGCCGACGTCCCCGCGATCGTGGCGATGCTCGCCGACGATCCACTGGGCGCGCAGCGCGAGTCGCTCGACGACCCGGCCCCCTACCTGGCCGCGTTCGAACGCCTTGCAACAGACCCGAACCAGCGCCTCATGGTCGCCGAGCGCGACGGCCTGACCGTCGGCACCCTGCAGCTCACCATCATCCCCGGGCTGTCCCGCCGCGGAGCCACTCGCGCGATCATCGAGGCGGTACGGATCCATGCCGACGAGCGGGGCAGCGGGCTGGGCACCCAGCTCATCGAGTGGGCGGTCGAGGAATCACGCCACCACGGCTGCCGCCTCGTCCAGCTGACGTCCGACGCCTCCCGCGCCGACGCTCATCGCTTCTACGAGCGCCTGGGCTTCGAGGCATCGCATGTGGGCTTCAAGCGAGTGCTCTGACGCCTCCCGCCGGCCCCTGCCGACGTGCGCACACCTTCACGACGACCTTGCGACCCGCTCCCGGCAGGGGCCTCAACCGTGACGTTGGAGACCTCCAGACTGTCGGGGTCCATCGGGAAGGAAGCGCTCCGCGCTTCCCCGCCGTCGAACAGGCCGCCCGTCCGAGCAGCCGGCGGCGTTTCACGTGAAACCGCCACCGGGCGCCGGCCCGGGACCACCCGCCCCACCGAGACGCACACGATCCGCTGATCACGGCAGCAGGCCCCGCCAGCCCTCCTCGTCCACACCACCGGGCACCTCGGCAGCCGGATCGTACGGTTGCCGAGTGAAGACGAAGGATCCCAGGTCGAGATGGACCAACTGCCCGTCCGACCCGCGCACCATGCGAAGGGTTTCGCCCGCGAAGTAGCCGTCCAGCCCGGCCCACGTCCCGTCGGGGCGAACGCGGAACCGCGAGCCCCGGCCGTTGCCAGACAGCGGGTACAGCTCGACGCCCCGGTCCGCGACGAGCTTCAGCCCGAAGGCGGCGGTGCCCCAGTACCAGGCGCCCGTCAGTTCCAGCAGCACCTCGTCCACCTCCGGCATCGGACGCCAGGGCTCCGGGAAGCGAGGCTCGGCCTCCACCACGATGTGGACGAGATCCGCGGCCACGGCGGCCAGCAGCGGCCCCGACGTCGCATTGGCGAGCACCACGGCCCCCACGCCTTCCTCCGCGTCCGCCCAGAGGCAGGCGACGAATCCCGGCAGCGATCCGGTATGGCCGATGAGCGTGCGCCCGTTCCTCCGGACGATCTGCAGACCGAGCCCATACGTGCTCTCCCAGTCCCCGGGCTCGGAGGGGGCCGACGAGGTTCGCATCTCGCGCACGGAGTCCGCGCTCAGCACCCGTTCATCGCCTTGGACGAGAAATCCGGCGAAGCGGCAGAGGTCGGCCGCGGTCGACCAGAGCTGACCGGCCGGGGCCATCAGACCCAGGTCCTCGGCCGGTTCGGGCATCACCACATCAGCCCACGGATGCACCGCCCAACCGCTCGCACAAGGGGCCTGGGAGTCACAGCTCGTGCGGCGCATGCCCAGCGGATCCAGGACTTCGCTCCGCAGCACCTCCTCCCACGGCTTGCGCCGCACCGCCTCGATCAGCGAACCCAGCAGCGTGTAACCAGTGTTGGAGTAGTGATGGCGACGACCGGCGGGATGGAGCACGGGCTGCTCACCGAGCACATCGGCCAACTCCGGGCGCAGCGCTCCCGGGGTGCGCTCCCACCATGGGGCGGGACTCTCGGCCGTAAGTCCCGCGCTGTGAGAGAGAAGTTGGGCGATGGTCACCTCGCCCACGCCTGTTCCCGGAAGGTACTTGTCCAGGGGATCGTTCAGGTCGAGCAACCCTTCGTCCCGCAGCCTCAGCACGAGCACGGCGGTGAACGTCTTGGTGAGCGAACCGATGCGGTACTGGGTGTCCGCGCCCGGCATGTCCGCCTCGGCGCAGCCTCGGGCGCCGCTCCAGACAAGACGCCCGTCCCTGGCCACCGCCCCGACGAGGGAGGGCGCGCGTCCCTCGGACTGGGCGACGGCAACACGGTGCAGCAGTGCGCGTTCCGTGCTGCGCAGGAGCGCTTCGAAAGGTGAGGTCATGGACCAGATCTATCCGACCGCACGCCCGGAGTCGACCGCACGATACGGAGAATGAGGTCCTGCAAGACCATGTAGCGTCTCTCGGCTCATGGCATGAGGCAGCCCGCTGACCTGATGCTCTGCGACCAGTCTCACCGCGTGGCATGGGTGACCGTCTCGCGAGGTGGCCATTTCCTCAGCGCAGACGGCAGACTCCGGTGGTGACGTCGAACTCCCCGCCCGCCGCTCGACACGAACCAACTCGCGCCGACCCTGTTCTCTACCCGGTCCTTGAGGCCGCCGGCAGTCTGGCCGTGGCCTTGGCTGCTGCGCGGCAGGGGGCTCGATCTGGGTGCGGTGCTGAGCGACGATTCGGACCCGCTGCGGACAGCCGGCGTGGCCAGCACTGCTCCTGACCGGGAGAGCTGCTGGATCTTGATCGGGTCGGAGAGCCGCCGGTTCAACATCCATGGCCTGCATCAAGGCGTTCGACTGCTTTCGGGCTCGACCTCCGATCTGAATCAGCCGGCCCGAGCCGCAGCAGGTTGGCGAAAGCCCGGATCCGCGAGATCCAGTGGGAGGAGACAGGAGAAGCGGCAGGTGGTCGGTGCTTCTGGTGCTCTGACGGGCTGATCGAATGCTCGGCGTGACGATTTGAAGAGCACCTGACGAGCGGGGACGCTGGCTCAGGGTCGGACCTGGGAGACGGTCTCCGATGGGGACGGGCGGGTCTGCGCGGCCTGTGGGACGCCTGTCCGCTCGTACCAGTACCGCTTCTACCCGCCCGAGTCCTCCTGTTCGAGCGGTGTATCGGGTTCGCATGGTGTTCCGGCTGCAGGGTCTACTCCGGCTCAATGGTTCATGTTCCGCGGAGACGCGCCCTCGTGGATGCCCTGGTGTCGCTGCCACGTGATCAGCGGGAGCGTCTGGAGCGGAGCGAGACCAGGTTGATCGAATACCCGGACAGACAGCTCCCCGAAGGCGGCAATTCGCCTGGTCGTTGATGGCCCGACAGATCTCAGGCGACGACGGCTTCGCGCAACCTACGGACCAAGGGCTCAGGTCTGGGCCATGTCCACGAAACGCGAGTAGTGGCCCTGGAAGGCGACCGTGATGGTCGCCGTCGGACCGTTTCGGTGCTTGGCCACGATCAGGTCGGCCTCGCCCGCGCGCGGCGACTCCTTCTCGTACGCGTCCTCGCGGTGGAGCAGGATGACCATGTCCGCGTCCTGCTCGATGGAGCCGGACTCACGCAGGTCCGAGACCATCGGCTTCTTGTCCGTACGCTGCTCGGGACCACGGTTCAGCTGTGAGAGGGCGATCACCGGGATCTCCAGCTCCTTGGCCAGCAGCTTGAGGTTTCGGGACATGTCCGAGACCTCTTGCTGACGGCTCTCGGCCCGTTTGGAGCCACCTGACTGCATCAGCTGCAGATAGTCGATGATGACGAGCTTCAGATCGTTGCGCTGCTTGAGACGCCGACACTTCGCGCGGATCTCCATCATCGACAGATTCGGGGAGTCGTCGATGTAGAGCGGCGCCTGGGAGACATCGGGCATCCGGCGGGCGAGCCTGGTCCAGTCCTCGTCCGTCATCGTGCCGGAGCGCATGTGGTGCAGGGCGACGCGGGCCTCGGCGGACAACAGACGCATCGCGATCTCGTTCCGCCCCATCTCGAGGGAAAAGATCACGCTGGGTAGATTGTTCTTGATCGATGCCGCTCGTGCGAAATCGAGCGCGAGAGTCGACTTGCCCATCGCGGGACGGGCGGCGATGACGATCATCTGCCCGGGGTGCAGACCATTGGTGAGTGAGTCGAAGTCGGTGAACCCGGTCGGGACACCCGTCATCTCGCCGCTGCGCGAGCCGATCGCCTCGATCTCGTCGAGCGCACCCTCCATGATCTCGCCGAGCGGAAGGTAGTCCTCGCTGGTGCGCTGCTCGGTGACCGCGTAGATCTCCGCCTGCGCCGAGTTCACGATCTCGTCGACGTCGCCGTCGGCCGCGTATCCCATCTGCGTGATGCGCGTACCCGCCTCGACCAGGCGCCGCAGCACGGCACGCTCGTGCACGATCTCCGCGTAGTACGAGGCGTTCGCGGCCGTCGGCACCGACTGGACGAGCGTGTGCAGATAGGAGGCCCCGCCGACACGAGTGATCTCTCCGCGCTTGGTCAGCTCGGCCGCGACGGTGATGGGGTCGGCAGGCTCACCCTTGGCGTAGAGATCGAGGATCGCCTGGTAGACGGTCTCGTGCGCCGGTCGGTAGAAGTCATGGCCCTTGATGATCTCGACGACGTCCGCGATGGCGTCCTTGGACAGCAGCATGCCGCCGAGGACGGACTGCTCGGCATCGAGATCCTGCGGAGGAACCCGCTCGAAGCCCGGTGAGCCGTCGTCCCAGGCGACGCTCTCCCTGCCGCGCTCGTGCTGCTCCTCACGGGCGCCGCGGCCCCGGCCCTCTCCTCGACGGGGGCGGGAGACGGGCAGACGGTCACCCGGACCGATGTCGGTCCAGGGCTCGTCCAGGGGCTCGGGAACGCTCACCGGCCGCCTCCTCCTGTCCGCTCCGCGGACCTCTGCGTGGCACTCTTTTTAGGACACGGCACTGACAACACGAGAGGCCCGATTCCGCTTGGCGGCACATCGGGCGCCGGTCCACGGTAGGGCCGGCGGCACCGTCAGCCAATCTGGTTATCCACAGGCCGTGTGGACGACGGAGCAGATGCTGTGGAGAACCCTGCGGAACCTGTGCACGGAGCGGGGGACAGCACTGTGGACAAAGTCATAGCGCTTCCTCCACTCCACCGCTGACCTGCACTTTTTCCGTCCACCGGCTGTGGGGGAGAAAAACTTCCCCAGCCGGATCAAGATCAGAACAAACGGCGCACAGCAGAAGCCTCGTCCCACTATTTGGTAAGGATCAATAACTCATTGGATCTCTTACCTGTGGAAGATTAGATTGGCACCCATGACACAGGCCCCTGCGGCGACCAGATCCAGCCGCCGTCGACACGATCGCGAGATCATCGCGCTCGCCGTCCCCGCCTTCGGAGCGCTCGTCGCAGAGCCCTTGTTCGTGATGGTCGACAGCGCGATCGTGGGCCACCTCGGCACGCCACAGCTCGCCGGACTGGGGATCGCAGCCGCGCTGCTGATGACGGCAGTGAGCGTCTTCGTCTTCCTCGCCTACGCCACCACCGCCGCAGTCGCGCGCCGAGTGGGCGCGGGGGACCTGAGCGCCGCGATCCGCCAGGGCATGGACGGTATCTGGCTTGCGCTGCTGCTCGGTGTCGCGGTCGTCGCGGTCGTTCTGCCCGCGGCACCATGGCTGGTCGACGCCTTCGGAGCCTCCGACACGGCCGCCCCGTACGCCATCACCTATTTGCGCATCTCGAGCTTCGGTATCCCGGCCATGCTCGTGGTCATGGCCGCCACCGGCGTACTGCGCGGCCTGCAGGACACCCGCACTCCCCTCTATGTGGCGATCGGCGGCTTCGCCGCCAACGCGGCCCCTCAACCTCGGCCTTGTCTACGGCGCCGGGCTCGGCATCGCCGGCTCCGCCTGGGGCACGGTCATCGCCCAGTGCGGAATGGCCGCCGCCTATCTCGTGGTGGTCATCCGCGGGGCTCGTCGCCATGGTGCCTCCCTGCGGCCGGACACCGAGGGCATACGGGCGAGCGCCCAGGCAGGTGTGCCGCTACTGATCCGTACGCTCTCCCTGCGAGCCGTACTGCTGATCGCCACCGCCGTGGCCGCCCGGCTGAGTGACACCAGCATCGCGGCACACCAGATCATCCTCTCCCTCTGGAGCCTGACGGCCTTCGCCCTGGACGCGATCGCCATAGCCGGCCAGGCCATCATCGGCCGCTGTCTCGGCGCCGACGACCCCGTAGGGGCGCGTGCCGCGTGCCGGCGCATGGTGGAGTGGGGAATCGCCTCGGGCGTGGTTCTCGGACTTCTGATCGTGCTGGCACGTCCGCTGTTCATCCCCCTCTTCACCAACGACCCCGCGGTCAAGGACACCCTGCTACCGGCACTGCTCGTGGTGGCCCTCTCCCAGCCCATCGCAGGCGTGGTGTTCGTTCTCGACGGGGTGCTGATGGGCGCCGGAGACGGTCCCTATCTGGCCGGGGCCATGCTGATCACCCTCGCGGTGTTCGCACCGATCGCGCTCCTGGTGCCGGTGTTCGGAGGCGGGCTCACCGCGCTCTGGTGGGCCATGGCCCTGATGATGACGGTCCGCATGGCCACTTTGTGGCTGCGGACCCGATCCGGCCGCTGGATCGTGACGGGCGCGACGCGCTGACAAACGGCGTTTCACGTGAAACGCCCCTTCGCCGCGCCTTTCGAACGCCCGCGCGCGCAGGGCAGATGACCCGCCGACAGCACAACACGGCAGCGGCCTCGTACCGGAACCGAGAGAGGGCCGCACCCGGATGGGTGCGGCCCTCTCATGCTGCTCTGCGGGCAGTCGCTCAGGCGGCGACGACCTCGACGCCGAGCTTCGCGGCGACCTCGGGGTGCAGACGCACGGACACCTGGTGCGAGCCCAGGGTCTTGATCGGCGAACCGAGCTCGACACGGCGCTTGTCGACCTCCGGACCACCGGCGGACTTGATCGCCGAAGCGATGTCAGCCGGGGTGACGGAGCCGAACAGGCGGCCGGCGTCGCCGGACCGAACGGCCAGACGCACCTTCACGCCCTCGAGACGGGCCTTGATCTCGTTGGCCTGCTCGATGGTCGCGATCTCGTGGATCTTGCGGGCGCGGCGGATCTGCTCGACGTCCTTCTCGCCACCCTTGGTCCAGCGGATCGCGAAACCGCGCGGGACCAGGTAGTTGCGAGCGTAGCCGTCCTTGACGTCGACGACGTCGCCGGCAGCGCCGAGACCGGACACCTCGTGGGTAAGGATGATCTTCATGTTTCGCTCACCCTTCCCTTAGCGCGCGGTGGACGTGTAGGGCAGCAGCGCCATCTCACGGCTGTTCTTGACGGCCGTGGCGACGTCACGCTGGTGCTGCGTGCAGTTGCCGGTCACGCGGCGGGCACGGATCTTGCCGCGGTCGGAAATGAACTTCCGCAGCATGTTCGTGTCCTTGTAGTCCACGTACGTGACCTTGTCCTTGCAGAAAGCGCAGACCTTCTTCTTCGGCTTGCGCACAGGCGGCTTCGCCATGGTGTTTCTCCTGTGTGATCAAGAAGTGGGAGTACGAGCTCTCCCCGGAACCGCCCCCTGGGGGACCGATCCCTAGAAAGGAGGCTCGTCCGAGTAGCCGCCGCCGGAGCCTCCGCCCCAGCCGCCACCGCCGCCCTGCTGCTGCTGACCGCCGGCCGGCGCGCTGCTGACCCAGGGGTCGTCGGCGGGAGTACCGCCGCCGCCCTGCTGCTGGCCACCGCCGGGGCCGCCGCCCCAGCCGCCGCCCTGCTGCTGGCCACCGCCGTAGCCGCCCTGGCCACCGCGGCCGGTGGTCTTGGTGACCTTGGCCGTGGCGTTCTTGAGACTGGGGCCGACTTCCTCGACATCCAGCTCGAAGACCGTGCGCTTGACTCCCTCACGGTCCTCGTAGGACCGCTGCTTCAGCCGGCCCTGCACGACCACGCGCATGCCTCGCTGGAGCGACTCGGCGACGTTCTCCGCCGCCTGACGCCAGACCGAGCAAGTGAGGAAGAGGCTCTCGCCGTCCTTCCACTCGTTGGTCTGGCGGTCGAAGGTGCGGGGGGTGGACGCGACACGGAACTTCGCGACCGCCGCACCGGACGGGGTGAAGCGCAGCTCGGGGTCGTCGACGAGATTGCCGACGACCGTGATGACGGTCTCGCCTGCCATGGGTGAACCTCTCGGCGGGATTGCTTCTGGCTGCTTGCTGCTACTCGAACCCGATGACCTCTGAGCTAGGTGCTCAGTGGGTCTCGGGACGGAGGACCTTGGTCCGGAGGACCGACTCGTTCAGGTTCATCTGGCGGTCGAGCTCCTTGACGACCGCAGGCTCGGCCTGCAGGTCGATGACCGAGTAGATGCCCTCGGGCTTCTTCTTGATCTCGTAAGCGAGACGACGACGGCCCCAGGTGTCGACCTTCTCGACCTTTCCGTTGCCCTCACGGACGACGGAGAGGAAGTTCTCGATCAGCGGGGAGACAGCGCGCTCCTCGAGATCGGGGTCGAGGATGACCATCACCTCGTAGTGACGCATGTGGAACCCACCTCCTTTGGACTCAGCGGCCACGGTCGTTCCGTGGCAGGAGGGTCGTGATGCGTTGAGCATCGATGCCTACGCAGTAAATCAGGCGGCTCTGACAATGGCCCTCGCCTTCGGTACGGGAGGGCGAGGTATCGAGTGCCGACCTGGGCAGACACCGGTGCGGACGCTACACAGTACCCGCACACCCGCTTCCGGTTGAAATCCGGCGTCCACCCACCGCACCCTGTACGCATCGGGTGTGGGCGGCGTCACAGTACGCCGCCCTCCGGGAATGCCAGGAGGTGCTTCATGGCGCAGTCGCAACCAAATCCGACCGGCTCTCTCCTCGCCACGGACGGAAAGCCCCACCCACTCCAGGACGCCCTGATGGTCGTGACCCTGGTCCTGGGCGTGGTGGCCTTCGTGACGGCACAGTTCCACAACCTCCACCTGCTCAGTTCCTGGTCCGGACTCATCGGGATCCTCGCGGGCGCGTACGGCCAGTTCATCTCGGCCACCACCCGGGAACGCTTCCTTCTGGTCATCGGGCTGGGGGCCTCGGCCGTCGGCTTCTTCCTCGGAATGGCGCAGGGCGGGCTCTTCGGCGGCCTGATCGGCTACTAGCCCTCGCCCCCGCGCCCACGCGGGGCGCTTCCCGGGCCCAGTAGGCTTCGGCGCGAGAGCCGGAGCCCCTGACCCATGGGGACACACCAGCCGAGGAGCGCCCCGCATGAGCCTGACCTTGAGGACCATCAGCCGAGAGCAGCACCTGGCGTACGTCCAGAGCCTGCCTTCGGCGAGTCACTGCCAGGTCCCGGCATGGGCGGACGTCAAGACCGAGTGGCGCTCCGAGAACCTCGGATGGTTCGACAAGAACGGACAGCTCGTCGGCGCCGGCCTCGTGCTGTACCGCCAGCTTCCCAAGATCAAGCGCTACCTGGCCTATCTGCCCGAGGGTCCGGTGATCAACTGGTACGCGCCCAATCTGGACGACTGGCTGCAGCCGATGCTGGCGCACCTCAAGGACCAGGGCGCCTTCTCGGTGAAAATGGGTCCGCCGGTCGTGATCCGCCGCTGGGAGGCCCCGGCGATCAAGGCGGGTATCCAGGACCCGGACGTGAAGCGCCTGCGCGACGTGGAGGCGACGCACATCGAGCCCCGGGCCTTCGAGGTCGCGGACCGGCTCCGCAAGATGGGCTGGCAGCAGGGCGAGGACGGCGGCGCGGGCTTCGGCGACGTGCAGCCGCGGTACGTCTACCAGGTCCCGCTGGCCAACCGTTCCCTCGACGACGTGCTCAAGGGCTTCAACCAGCTGTGGCGCCGGAACATCAAGAAGGCCGAGAAGGCCGGCGTCGAGGTCGTCCAGGGCGGCTACGAGGACCTGGCGGAATGGCAGCGGCTCTACGAGATCACGGCCGAGCGCGACCGATTCCGCCCCCGCCCGCTCTCGTACTTCCAGCGCATGTGGACGGTCCTGAACTCCGAGGACCCCAATCGCATGCGGCTGTACTTCGCACGGCACAACGGGGTGAATCTGTCGGCGGCGACGATGCTCGTCGTCGGCGGCCACGTCTGGTACTCGTACGGCGCCTCCGACAACATCGGCCGCGAGGTCCGGCCGTCGAACGCGATGCAGTGGCGGATGCTGCGGGACGCCTACGCCATGGGCGCCACCGTCTACGACCTGCGCGGCATCAGCGACTCGCTCGACGAGTCGGACCACCTCTTCGGGCTGATCCAGTTCAAGGTCGGCACCGGCGGCGAGGCCGTCGAGTACATCGGCGAGTGGGACTTCCCGCTCAACAAGCTCCTGCACAAGGCTCTCGACATCTACATGTCGCGCCGCTGATCGTTCCGTAACCTCGCTCACACCTCTCCCACACCGCTGCACCAGAAAGGCTTCGGACCCGGCCATGGCGCTCTCCCTCTACGTCGACACCGCGCGCTGGCGGGCGCACCAGAAGTCCGTGATCGACCAGTTCCCGGGACTCGTCCCGGTCTGCAAGGGCAACGGGTACGGGTTCGGTCACGAGCGCCTCGCCGAGGAAGTGACCCGCTTCGGGGCCGACATGCTCGCCGTGGGCACCACCTACGAGGCGGCGCGGATCAAGGACTGGTTCGGCGGCGACCTCCTCGTGCTCACGCCCTTCCGCCGCGGTGAGGAACCCGTGCCGCTGCCCGACCGGGTCATCCGCTCTGTCTCGTCCGTCGACGGGGTGCACGCCTTGGTCGGCGCGCGGGTCGTCATCGAGTGCATGAGCTCGATGAAGCGGCACGGCGTCTCCGAGAACGACCTGCACCAGCTGCACGCGGCGATCGAGGACGTGCGGCTGGAGGGCTTCGCCCTCCATCTGCCCCTGGACCGCACGGACGGCTCCGACGCGGTGGAGGAAGTCATCGCCTGGATGGACCGGCTGCGGAGCGCGCGGCTGCCGTTGCACACCATGTTCGTGAGCCACCTGCGGGCCGACGAACTCGCCCGGCTTCAGCAGCAGTTCCCGCAGACCCGATTCCGTGCGCGGATCGGCACACGACTGTGGCTCGGCGACCACGAGGCCACCGAGTACCGGGGGGCCGTCCTCGACGTGACCCGCGTCGCCAGGGGCGACCGCTTCGGGTACCGCCAGCAGAAGGCCGCCTCGGACGGCTGGCTGGTGGTCGTCGCCGGCGGCACGTCACACGGAGTGGGTCTGGAAGCTCCCAAGGCCCTCCACGGCGTCATGCCGCGCGCCAAGGGCGTCGCACGGGCCGGTCTGGCCACCGTCAACCGCAATCTGTCGCCGTTCGTCTGGGCGGGCAAGCAGCGGTGGTTCGCGGAACCGCCGCACATGCAGGTCTCGATCCTCTTCGTCCCGGCCGACTCGACGGAGCCGAAGGTCGGGGACGAGCTGGTCGCACACTTGCGCCATACGACCACCCAGTTCGACCGTCTGGTCGACCGCTAGAGCGTGTTGCGGCCCCGGCAAGGCATCGGGGACCGGAAGGGACCCGCGAGCGGGCGCCTGGCCCCTCAGCGGGCCGCCGGGCCGGTCCTGCCCCATTCCACCCGCGGGCCCTCCACCGCGTGTGCCGCATGCCGCGGCGGATGGGCTGCCTGGCCGAGCACGAAGACGTCCGTCGCCCTGTCCAGGACACCACCGGACGGATCGTCCGAACCGTCCTGCCGCACCACGTCACGCTCGGGCATGAGGACGTCCCGCACGACCACGGCGCACAGGTAGAGCGTTCCCAGCAGGTGCAGGGCGATCGCCAGCTGGTAGCCCTCCGGTGGCAGACCCTGGTGCTTGTCCCCGCTCGTCGTGTACGCGAGGTACATCCAGATGCCCAGGAAGTACATGACCTCGCAGGCCTGCCAGATCAGGAAGTCCCGCCAGCGCGGCCTGGCCAGCGCGGCGAGGGGGATCAGCCAGAGCACGTACTGCGGTGAGTAGACCTTGTTGGTCAGGACGAAAGCCGCCACGACCAGGAAGGCGAGCTGCGCGAACCGGGGTCTGCGCGGAGCCGTGAGGGCCAGCCCGGCGATCCCGGCGCACGCCAGCAGCATGAGCGCCGTGGCATAGGTGTTGACCGTGTCGACCTCGATCGACTCGCCCGTGCGCTGCGTGATGATCAGCCAGAAGGACCCGAAGTCGACCTGCCGCTCCTGACTGAACGTGTAGAACTTCTTCCACCCCTCGGGCGCCGCCAGCATCACCGGCAGATTCACCACCAGCCAGGCCCCCGCAGCGCCGAGGAGCGCCGTCCCGTACTCCCGGTACCTGCCGGCCCGCCAGCACAGGACCAGCAGGGGGCCCAGGAGGAGCACCGGGTACAGCTTGGCGGCCGTGGCGAGCCCGATGAGGATGCCGAAGGCCAGAGCCCGCCCGCGCGACCACATGAGCATCGCCGCCGCGGTGAGGGCGACCGCCAGCAGGTCCCAGTTGATGGTGGCGGTCAGGGCGAACGCGGGTGCCAGGGCCACCAGCAGTCCGTCCCACGGCCTGCGGCGATGGGTCCGCGCGACGCACACGGCGATGATCGCGGCGCAGATCATCAGCATGCCCGCGTTGACCATCCAGTAGATCTGCTCGCGGTGCTGGATGGAGCCGCCGGACGGGGTGAGCCAGGCGGCGACCTGCATGAACAAGCCGGTCAGCACGGGGTACTCGAGGTACTCCATGTCGCCGTCCAGCCGGTCGAAGTACGGCACCAGGCCCTCGGAGAAGCCTCGTCCGAGGAACAGATGCGGGATGTCGGAGTAACAGGCGTGCGTGTACTGCGAGCTGGTGCCCCGGAACCACGCCCAGTCGTAGCAGGGGATCTTCTGCACCATGCCGAGCGCGAACATCCCGATCGCGACCAGGGCGACGACCTTCACTGGTGTCAGCCGACTGCCGCCGACCCGCGCCCAGCGGCCGAGAGGGCCCCCGATCAGCTCACTGCCGGCGGCCGCGATCTCGTCCCTCCGCGTGGGACTGACCCGCGCCTCGTCGTGCTGCGGCATCGTCTTCTCCGGGCTCGCCATGGAGCACATCCTGCCGTACGAGGCCGCCAGCGCGTACGCCTGTGGACAACGGTCTGTGGACAACGGCGAGGGCCGTGGCACCGGAAGTCGTCCTCCGGGTGCCACGGCCCTCTCGGCGTGTTCACCAGCGCGTCGTCAGCCCTCCGGCCCTCCCAGCCAGCCGCCGTCGCTCCCGTTGCCTTGCGTGCCGTTGCCGTTGCCGCCGTCCGACGGTGACGGGCTGGTGGTCACACCACCGTCCGTCACGCCGCCGTCCGTGGTGCCCGTGTCGGTCCCGCCGTTGCTCGGATCACCGTCCTGCCCGGCGGTCGGGTCACAGGTCCAGTCGAACCGGTCGCAGGACTTCGAGGGCTTCGGGGACTTGGACGGGGTCTCGGAGGGCGTCTCCGACGGCGTCTCGGAGGGCGTCTGGGACGGGGTCTCGGACGGGGTCGGCTCGGGGCTGGTGAGCCCGCCGCCGTAGACGGCGTCGGCGTCGAGGGGCTCGGGCTCGGAGAACCGCTCGACCTCGGTGCCCTTGAGCGCGTCCTCCATGTAGTCGTGCCAGATCTCGGACGGGAACGACGAACCGTGGATCTTCTGCTGACCGCCCGTTCCGAACATCTCCAGGAACTTGCGGTTCTTGTTCTCCGCGTTGTCGTCCATCCGGTACATGTCGATGGCGGTCGCCAGCTGCGGCGTGTAGCCGACGAACCACGCCGACTTGTTGCCGTCGGTGGTACCGGTCTTGCCGGCGACGTCACGACCCGGGAGACGGGCGTTGCGGCCCGTGCCGTCGGGGTCCTCTACGACGTCCCGCAGCACGTCGGTGACGTTGCTGGCGACGGCCGAGGAGAACTTCCGCTCCGACTTGTCCTCGTGCTTGAAGATCACCTTGCCGCGGTGCTCCACCTCCTTCACCGAGTACGGCTCGCGCTGCTCGCCGTCGGCGGCGAAGGTGGCGTACGCGCCGGCCATGCGGATCGCGCTGGGGTCGGAGATGCCGATCGAGAAGGAGGGGACGTCGGACTCGACCAGCGAGTCCTCGCGCAGCCCGGCGTCCATCGCCGCCTCGCGCACCTTGTCGATGCCCACGTCCATGCCCAGCTGGACGAAGGGCGAGTTGGCGGAGTGGATCATCGCTTCGCGGAGGCTGATGTCCTTGTAGGACTCGTCACCGTCGTTGCGCTGCAGCCACTCCTCGCCGTTCTCGTTCCGCCACACGCTGCCGTTGTACTGCTTGATCTTGAGCTTGTTGACGCCGTTGTACCGGCTCTTGTCCGGGTCGACGATCGTGCGCTCCTCCGGGCCCTGGACGGGTCCGGAGTTGGGGTCGCGCACACCGTCCCGCATGGCCGCGGCGAGCACGAAGGGCTTGAAGGTCGAGCCGACCTGGGCCCCGGTCTTGTCCGCGTTGTTGGTGAAGTGCTTGGTCGCGTCCTCACCGCCGTAGATGGCGACGATCGCGCCGGTCTTCGGGTTCACGGAGGCGCCGCCGAACTGGACGTGGGTGTCCGTCTCCGGGCGCTTCTTCGCGTCGATGTTCTTCTTGCGGACGGCCTCGACGGCCTTGGTCAGCTTGTCGACCTTCTTCTTGTCGAAGGTCGTGTGGATCTCGTAGCCGCCCTTGGCGAGTTCTTCGGCGGTGATGTCCTGGTCGTTGTTGTTGATGAAGTAGGCCTTGGCGAGGTCGACCAGGTAACCGGTCTGACCGCCGAGCTGCGCGTCCTTCTTCGGCTTCTGGGGCTTCGGGAAGACCTTGACGGCTTCCGTGTACTCCGCGTCCGTCAGACGCTTGTCCTTGCGCATCTCGCCGAGGATCCACATCCAGCGCTTGGTGGCGCGCTCGGTGTTGGCCTTCGGCGTGGCCTTGGGGTCGATCTCCGTCGCGCCGGCGGGATCGTAGTACGTCGCGCCCTTGAGGAGCGAGGCGAGGAAGGCGCACTGGCTCGCGGTGAGGTCCTTCGCGTTCTTGCCGTAGTAGGTGCGGGCGGCGGCCTGGATCCCGTAGGCGCCCCTGCCGTAGTACGACGTGTTGAGGTACCCCTCCATGATCTTGGGCTTGTCGACCTCGGTCCCGACCTTCATGGAGATGAAGAGCTCCTTGACCTTGCGGCTCAAGGTCTGGGACTGGTCGCCGAGCATGGCGTTCTTCACGAACTGCTGGGTGATGGTCGAGCCACCCTGGGTCTGGCCGCCCTTCGCCATGTTGACCACGGCACGGCCGATACCCATCGGGTCGATGCCCTTGTCGGTCTCGAAGGTCTTGTTCTCGGCCGAGATCACCGCGTTCTGCATGTGGGTGGGGATGTTGTCGATCGAGATGATCTGACGGTTGACCTCACCGCCCGTCGCGGCCATCTGCGACCCGTCGGCCCAGTAGTAGACGTTGTTCTGCGCCTTGGCGGCCTTGTCCTGCTCGGGAATGCCCACCACCGCGTACGCGATGGTGCCGGCGGTCATCAGGCTGCCGAGGAAAGCGAGGCAGAGGCCGGCCACGAGCTTCCACGACGGCACCCAGCGGCGCCAGCCGTACTTGTCGCGGCGCGGGTAGTCGATCAGCCGCTTCTTCCCGGGGTCGCCGCCCCGGCCGCGCCCCGGTCCTCCCGGACCGCCGCCACCGCGGCGGCCACCACCGTGTCCGCCGATCCCGGCGCCGCCGGCCTCCGAGGCCCTTCTGCGGCCGCCCCCACCACGCTGGGCGGCGCGACGGGCGGCAGCGCGGCCCTCGTACGGTTGTTCTTCTCCGTGCGGCGCGGAGGGGGAGCTGGTGCTTGCGCCCCGGGCCGCGCGGCGGCCGGTCGGAGACTGCTGGGCGGCGCGTCGGGCCGCGGCACGTCCGCCGCCCTCGGGCTGCGGCGGTTTGCGACGGTGCTCGCTCATCGAACGACTACTCCTCGAGCAGGCGCGAACGCCTGGAAGCGGCAGTTGAGATCCGGTCCCCCCGACATCAATACGGACCAGCCCGGCGGAGGGCTCATCCGCAATGCATCCAGGACGAGGACGCCTCCTGGTGTCACACGGTTCCCGGTGGTCTGCATGGCGCACAGACTACGCACGAACAAAAACCTCTCGGGGTGGTAATTCACCCCAAATCAGGCAACTCACTTGCCGCAAATCGGCGATGTGATGCCGGTCACAAGGGCCCCTCTTGTCGCAACAGAAGCGTCCCTCTATCGTCTGGATGTATCGATTCGATACATCAGCACGGCATAACCATCCGGGAAGGCAGAGGAGGCGATCGATGAGCCGACGTTCCGGCATCCTCGAGTTCGCCGTTCTCGGCCTGCTCCGTGAGGCCCCCATGCACGGGTACGAGCTGCGCAAGCGGCTCAACACCTCGCTGGGGATCTTCCGGGCCTTCAGTTACGGGACCCTCTACCCCTGCCTCAAGACGCTGGTCGCCAACGGCTGGTTGATCGAGGAGCCGGGCAGCGCTCCCGAGGACGCCCTCGCCGCCTCGCTCGCGGGGCGCCGGGCCAAGATCGTCTACAGGCTGACGGCCGAAGGCAAGGAGCATTTCGAAGAGCTCCTGTCCCACACCGGCCCCGACACCTGGGAGGACGAGCACTTCGCGGCACGCTTCGCGTTCTTCGGCCAGACGGAGCGCGAGGTGCGGATGCGGGTGCTGGAAGGCCGGCGCAGTCGGCTGGAGGAGCGTCTGGAGAAGATGCGCGCCTCCCTCGCCCGCACACGAGAGCGCCTGGACGACTACACGCTGGAGCTTCAACGGCACGGCATGGAGTCCGTCGAGCGCGAGGTGCGCTGGCTGAACGAACTCATCGAGAGCGAGCGGGCGGGGCGGGACCAGCGACGGTCCACGGCCACCGGGGAAGCCGCTCGGCAGGACAACACATCTGGAGAGTCGGGCGGCCTGCCCCGGCACGGGGACGAAGCGTCCCCCGAGGGTGCCGCGCCGCGGCACCCCACCCCGCCGGATCCGTCCGAAGACACCACCAACTGAGACCCCGCGCCTGAGCAGGGTCTCGCACGAGAACACACAGGGAGCAGCCGGAATGGGTTCGGTTCGCGTAGCCATCGTCGGCGTGGGCAACTGCGCCGCCTCGCTGGTGCAGGGCGTCGAGTACTACAAGGACGCCGACCCGGGCAGCAAGGTGCCGGGTCTGATGCACGTCCAGTTCGGCGACTACCACGTTCGTGACGTCGAGTTCGTCGCCGCCTTCGACGTCGACGCGAAGAAGGTCGGTCTCGACCTCGCGGACGCCATCGGTGCCAGCGAGAACAACACCATCAAGATCTGCGACGTGCCGTCCACCGGCGTGACCGTCCAGCGCGGTCACACCCTCGACGGTCTCGGCAAGTACTACCGCGAGACCATCGAGGAGTCCGCCGAGGCTCCGGTCGACGTCGTCCAGGTCCTCAAGGACAAGCAGGTCGACGTTCTCGTCTGCTACCTGCCGGTGGGCTCCGAGGACGCCGCCAAGTTCTACGCCCAGTGCGCCATCGATGCCAAGGTCGCCTTCGTCAACGCCCTCCCGGTGTTCATCGCGGGCACCAAGGAGTGGGCGGACAAGTTCACCGCCGCCGGTGTGCCGATCGTCGGTGACGACATCAAGTCGCAGGTCGGCGCCACGATCACGCACCGTGTGATGGCGAAGCTCTTCGAGGACCGGGGCGTCGTCCTGGACCGCACGATGCAGCTGAACGTCGGCGGAAACATGGACTTCAAGAACATGCTCGAGCGCGAGCGGCTGGAGTCCAAGAAGATCTCCAAGACCCAGGCCGTCACCTCGCAGATCCCCGACCGGGAGCTCGGCGAGAAGAACGTCCACATCGGCCCGTCCGACTACGTCGCATGGCTGGACGACCGCAAGTGGGCCTACGTCCGCCTGGAGGGCCGCGCCTTCGGTGACGTCCCGCTGAACCTGGAGTACAAGCTCGAGGTCTGGGACTCCCCGAACTCCGCCGGCGTCATCATCGACGCGCTGCGCGCCGCGAAGATCGCCAAGGACCGCGGCATCGGCGGCCCGATCCTCTCCGCGTCCTCGTACTTCATGAAGTCCCCTCCGGTCCAGTACTTCGACGACGTGGCCCGCGAGAACGTCGAGAAGTTCATCAAGGGCGAGGTCGAGCGCTAGTTCGGCACCGGACCGCGTACTCGCCGTCCTCCCGCCCTGTCGAGAGTCCCCGTGGCATCTGCCCGGGGGCTCTCTTCGTGTGTGACGCTTGCCCACATGCCTGTCGTACGTGATCTGCGCGTACTCCTGCGCCTGACGAACTTCCGCCGTCTGCTCGCCGTACGGCTGCTGTCGCAGTCGGCCGACGGCGTGTACCAGGTCGCGCTCGCCACGTACGTGGTCTTCTCGCCGGAGAAGGAGGCCTCCCCCGGAGCGATCGCCGCAGCCATGGCGGTGCTGCTCCTGCCCTACTCCCTCATCGGTCCGTTCGCAGGCGTCCTACTGGACCGATGGCCGCGCCGGCAGGTCTTCCTCCACGGGAATCTCCTGCGAGCGATCCTCGCCTGTTGCACGGCCATGCTGATGCTCACACCCGTCCCGGATTGGCTCTTCTACGCCTCAGCGCTCTGCGTCACGGCAGTCAACCGCTTCGTCCTGGCGGGACTCTCGGCGGCACTTCCTCGGGTAGTGGACGAGGAACGGCTCGTCATGGCCAACTCACTCTCACCGACAGCCGGCACGCTCGCAGCCACGGCCGGCGGCGGCCTCGCGTTCGCCGTACGCATCGCCGGCTCCGACTCGGATGCGATCGTCGTACTCCTCGGCGCGACGCTCTATCTCTGCGCGGCTCTCGCTTCCCTTCGCATGGGACGCGAACTCCTCGGCCCCGATCCGCGGTTGCTGCAGCCCCGACTCAGCGCTGCTCTGGCTTCGACCGCCCGCGGCCTCGTCAGCGGACTACGCCATCTGGCCGAGCGGCGCACCGCCGCCCAGGCGCTTGCCGCGATGACCATGCTGCGGTTCTGCTACGGAGGCCTGACCGTGATGGTCCTCATGCTCTGCCGGTACACCTGGTCCTCGACGGAGTCGCAGGGCCTGAAGCTCCTCGGGGTGGCCGTGGCACTCTCCGGCGCCGGATTCTTCGCCGCCGCCGTCGTCACCCCCTGGGGGGTCGACCGGCTCGGCCACTACGGATGGATGGCGACCCTCGCGGGCACGGCGGCCGTTCTGGAACCGGCCCTGGGACTGACCTTCGCACCCGCGCCGATCCTCATCGCCGCATTCGTTCTGGGACTGGTCACCCAAGGCTCCAAGATCACGACGGATACGGTCGTGCAGACCTCCGTCGACGATGAGTACCGGGGCCGGGTCTTCTCGCTGTACGACATGCTCTTCAACGTCGCCTTCGTCGGCGCCGCCGGAATGACTGCGCTGATGCTGCCGCCGGACGGGCGATCCGTAGCGCTGGTCGTCCTGCTCGCAGCGCTCTACGGCCTGAGTGCGGCGACCCTTCTGCGTTGGCGCCGAACCGGAGCGAGCCGTTGACGCCCTTGATCCCTTGAAAGAGGACGGGCGATGTTTCACGTGAAACATCGCCCGTTGATCCTCGACGCAGGGCATGTTTCACGTGAAACACACCCTCGCTCACGGTCAGCCCTGGGTCGCCCACCACTCCTTGAGCGCCGCCACTGCGTCGTCGTGCCCCATCGGCCCGTTCTCGAGCCGCAGCTCGAGCAGGAACGCGTAGGCCTTCCCGACGACGGGTCCGGGGCCGACCCCCAGGATCTCCATGATCTGGTTGCCGTCCAGGTCCGGCCGGATCGCGTCCAGCTCCTCCTGCTCCTGGAGCTCGGCAATCCGCTCCTCCAGTCCGTCGTAAGTGCGCGAAAGGGCACTCGCCTTCCTCTTGTTGCGCGTGGTGCAGTCGGAGCGAGTCAGCTTGTGCAGGCGCTCGAGCAGCGGACCGGCGTCGCGCACATAACGTCGCACGGCCGAGTCGGTCCACTCGCCGGTGCCATACCCGTGGAAGCGCAGATGCAGCTCCACGAGGCGGGCGATGTCCTTGACCATGTCGTTGGAGTACTTCAGCGCCGTGAGTCTCTTCTTCGTCATCTTGGCACCCACCACCTCGTGGTGGTGAAAGGAGACGCGCCCGTCCGGCTCGAAGCGCCGGGTCCTCGGCTTGCCGATGTCATGGAGGAGGGCGGCGAGACGCAGGACGAGGTCCGGCCCGTTCCCCTCCAGGGCGATGGCTTGTTCCAGCACGATCAGTGAGTGCTCGTACACGTCCTTGTGCCGATGGTGCTCATCACTCTCCAGCCGCAGCGCCGGCAGTTCCGGCATGAAGCGTTCGGTGAGCCCCGTCTCCACGAGCAGCGCGAGACCCTTGCGGGGGTTGGGAGCGAGGATCAGCTTGTTGAACTCATCACGGACCCGCTCGGCCGAAACGATGTCGATACGGTCGGACATCTCCTGCATCGCGGCGATGACCTCAGGCGCAACCTCGAAGTCGAGCTGAGCGGCGAACCGTGCCGCACGCAGCATGCGCAGCGGATCGTCGGAGAACGAGTCCTCCGGCGTCCCCGGGGTACGCAGCACCTGCGAGGCAAGGTCCTGCAACCCTCCGTGAGGGTCGATGAACTCCTTCTCCGGAAGGGCGACGGCCATGGCGTTCACGGTGAAGTCCCGACGGACCAGGTCTTCCTCGATGGAGTCGCCGTAGGAGACCTCCGGTTTGCGTGAGGTCCGGTCGTAGGCCTCGGAACGGTAGGTCGTGATCTCGATCTGAAAGCGCTGAAGACCGTCACCGACATGCCCGTCCTTCTGGCAGCCGACCGTACCGAAGGCGATGCCCACTTCCCACACGGAGTCCGCCCAGGGACGGACGATCTTCAGAACGTCGTCAGGACGGGCATCCGTGGTGAAGTCGAGATCATTGCCGAGCCGGCCGAGCAAGGCGTCCCGTACGGAGCCACCGACCAGTGCCAGACGGAATCCGGCATCCTGGAATCGACGGGCGAGGTCATCGGCGACCGGGGACACGCGCAGCAGCTGGCTCACGGCGCGGCGCTGCACCTGGCTCAGTTCGGTGAGGTTGTCTTCGTTGGCGTTCGGCACAACAGAAAAGGGTACGTGCACCCACCGCCCTGCGGCGTCCCTGTTTCCCGCCCGCCGGCACCGCCCTTCCGATCATGTGGAGCAGTCCCGAGCACTTCGTCACAGCGCACCTCGTTACCATGCGGGGACGCACCTAGTGACACCCACCAACGGCAAGAGACGACAAGGGACGGACGAGCGCGTGGCCGAGGCGGCAGAATTCCAGGGGATGGCTCCCTCTCCTGCTCGCCGGTGGTTGCGGCGCGCGGCCGCCCTCCTCGCGGGAACGCCGTTGCTCGCCGGTCTGCTGTATCTGCCGACGGCACCGGTCACGCATGCCGCGGACAGGGCGAGCGACGCCGACACCGTCGATGTCACGCTGAACAGCCTCTCTCCCAGCGTCCCTGTGAAGGACGACACGCTCACCATCTCGGGCACCGTCACCAACAAGGGCAAGAAGACCATCACCGACGCAGAGGTCGATCTGCGCGTCGGACCTCGTATGTCGGGCCGTCCTGACATCGACGAGGCCTCGAAGGCCACCGGCTACAGCCCGGAGGCCGACGCCAAGGCACTCGGCGGTCCGTACAGCGTCAAGATCGACCGGCTCGCCACCGGGATCAGCGAGGACTTCACGCTGACCGTCCCGGTCAGCAAGCTGAAGCTGGACGCGGCAGGGGTCTACCAGCTGGGTGTCTCGCTTTCCGGGCAGGCCGCCGGGGAATACGACCAGGTCCTCGGCATCGAGCGCACCTTCCTCCCCTGGCAGCCGGAGTCCGTGGACAAGCGGACCCAGCTCACCTTCCTCTGGCCCTTGATCTCCACCACCCATCTGTCGGCGGAGACCGGATCGGACGAGCAGCAGACGCCGGTCTTCGAGAACGACGCGCTCGCCGCCGAACTCGCGCCCGGGGGCAGGCTGGAGCAGCTCGTCTCCCTCGGCAGTCAGCTCCCCATCACCTGGGTCATCGATCCGGATCTGCTCGCCACGGTCGATGCGATGACCCGGAACTACGAGGTCAGGACGGAGACGGGCGACACCGTGCCGGGCCGGAGCCAGGCAGTCGCCAAGCAGTGGCTGAGCTCCCTGGAGCAGGCAGTACAGGACCGCCAGGTCGTCGCGCTTCCGTTCGCCGACCCGGATCTGGCGTCCCTCGCACACCGCGGCAAGGACGTCTCCGGCTCGCTCAGCCATCTGCAGCCGGCGACGGCGGTGGCGGAGACGACGGTGGAGACCGTCCTCCACGTGAAGCCGTCGACGGACTTCGCCTGGCCTGTGGAAGGCGCCGTCGATCCGTCGATCGTCGACGTCGCCACGTCTGCGGGCGCCCACAACATCATCGCCCGCAGCGACAGCCTCAAAGAGACCGGATCGGTCTCGTACACGCCTTCCGCCGCGCGCCCCATCGGCGGCGGCACGACGGCCGTGGTCGCGGACGCACGGCTCTCCAAGGCCTTCTACGGTGACCTGAGCAAGGCCGGTACCTCAACCCTCGCGGTCCAGCAGTTCCTGGCCCAGTCACTGGCTCTCACGCACCAGGCGCCGGACGCCCAGCGGAGCATCGTGGTCGCTCCCCAGCGGATGCCGACGGCAGGCCAGGCACAGACCATGGCCAAGGCGCTGCAGGGGCTGGCCGGCCAGCGCTGGACCCAGCCGCTGGATCTGATCGCGGCCGCCGAGGCCAAGCCCGACCCGGACGCCACCACCCGGGTACCGGCCTCATCCCAGTACCCGAAGAACCTCAGGGCCCGCGAGCTGCCCGTCCAGACCTTCCAGGACATCAAGAGCACGCAGGAGACCCTGGACAACTTCAAGATCATCCTCACCTCCCCGGACCGGGTCGTGACCCCGTTCGGCAACGCGATCAACCGCGAGATGTCCACGTCCTGGCGCGGTAGGGCGGGTGTCGCTGCCCAGTACCGCAACGGAGTGCAGACCTACCTGGAGGACCTCACCACCGAGGTGCGGCTGATCCAGAAGTCTGCTCTGACCCTGTCGGGCCGCAGCGCCACGATTCCCGTGACGGTGCAGAACAAGCTGGTCCAAGGGGTCGACAACCTCGTCCTCCGGCTGAAGTCCTCGAACCCGACCCGGCTCAAGCTCGACGACGGCAGCGTGATCGCCGAACAGCCCATCAAGATCAACGGCGGGCACAGTCAGTCGGTGAAGTTCACGGCGGCCGCCAACGCCAACGGTCCGGTTCAGGTCACGGCCCAGCTGTACACCGAGGACGGCAAGCTGTACGGCGGACCGATGACCTTCACGGTCAAGGCTTCCGAGATCACTCCGACCGTGATGCTTGTCATTGCCGGCGGTGTGCTCCTGCTCGTCCTCGCAGGCGTCAGGATGTACACCCAGCGCAAGCGGGCGGCGGCCCGGGAGGCTGCCACCGCGGGCGAAGCGGCTGATGAGGCCCACGGCAGCGCGGCGGCCGACACCCCGGGGCAGCCGAGTGACCCGACACCGGACACCGGACCGGAAAGCGCCGACCCGTCGGGTGCGGGTGAGAAGGTGGACCGTTGAGCGATGTCGTGGCCGGCGGGCCGGACGATGAGGTGGGGTAACCATGAACGCGCCGTACGACGGTGACCGCGGGCAGGGCGCGGACGGCACCGCGCCCTCCTCGGGCGCTCCGTACCCCTCACACGGCCCTCAGCAGGCGGAGCAGCCCGCCGCGGCCCAGGTGCCGCCGCAGGCCGGCGAGGCGTCCGACGACCCGTACGTCCAGGACGCGTACGACCACGATCCGTACCGGTCCCGTGATCTCTCAGCCCAGGATCCCGTGTCGGAGGCGCTCTACGACCGCGCCGCGCATCCCCCACCGCCGCCGGGCAGCGTTCAGCAGCCTCAGCCGCTGTATCAGCAACCCCCGGCTCAGCAGCACGCTCCGGACCCCCGGATCTGGGCCCAGACGCCGCCTCCCGAGCCGGACGGCCCGTCGCGTCATCTGCCTTACGGGGACGATGCGCGGACCGTGCAGTTCACCGGCGTGGACGACCTGGTGACCAGGGCCGGCGAGGACAAGTCGGAGCCCGACGCGTTCGCCCACCTCTACCGGGACCAGCAGACCACCGGGCGGACCACGGCTCCCGCCGAACCGGAGCGGGAGCCGGAGCCCACCCCTGCGCCCGCCGCCGGGAAGGGGAGCGGTGGCCGGGCCTCCAGCCTGCTGAAATCCAGCGCCGTCATGGCCGCCGGAACCATGGTGTCCCGCCTCACCGGCTTCGTCCGCAGTCTGGTGATCACCGCTGCACTCGGCGCCGCACTGCTCGGTGACGCCTACACGATCGCCCTGACCCTCCCGACGATGATCTACATCCTCACGGTGGGTGGCGGACTGAACTCGGTGTTCGTCCCGCAGCTCGTCCGGGCCATGAAGAACGACAAGGACGGCGGGGAGGCGTATGCCAACCGGCTGCTGACCCTCGTCATGGTCGCCCTCGGCGTGATCGTCCTCATCGCCGTGTTCGCGGCCCCGCTGCTGATCAAGGCCCTGTCACCGACGATCGCAGGCAACCCCCCGGCGAACAGCGTCGCCGTCACCTTCGCCCGCTTCTGCCTGCCCACGATCTTCTTCATGGGCGTGCACGTGGTCATGGGGCAGATCCTGAATGCCCGCGGCAGGTTCGGCGCGATGATGTGGACGCCGGTCCTCAACAACATCGTCATCATCTTCACCTTCGGCCTGTTCATCTGGGTCTACGGCAGCTTCGCCGAGTCGCAGATGAGCGTCCGGACGATCCCGCCGGAAGGCGTGCGGCTGCTGGCCGTCGGAACCCTGCTCGGACTCGTCGTCCAGGCGCTCGCGATGATTCCCTACCTCCGAGAGACGGGTTTCCGCTTCCGACCCCGCTTCGACTGGAAGGGCCAGGGCCTGGGGAAGACCATCAAGCTCGCCAAGTGGACGGTGCTGTTCGTCCTCGCCAACCAGGGCCGGCGTGCTCGTGGTGACCCAGCTCTCCACCGCCGCCGGTGCGGCGTCCGGCAAGGACGGAGCGGGCTTCCTCGCCTACTCGAACGCCCAGCTGATCTGGGGCATGCCGCAGGCGATCATCACCGTGTCGGTGATGGCGGCTCTGCTGCCGAGGATCTCCCGAGCCGCTCACGACGACGACCCCGGCGCGGTCCGCGACGACATCTCCCAGGGGCTGCGGAACTCGGCGGTCGCGATCGTGCCGGTCGCGTTCTCCTTCCTGGCGCTGGGCGTCCCGATGTGCACCCTGCTGTACGCGTCGGCCGGCACCGAGGCGGCCCGCTCGATGGGCTTCATCCTGATGGCGTTCGGCCTCGGTCTGATCCCCTATTCGGTCCAGTACGTGGTCCTCCGCGGCTTCTACGCCTACGAGGACACCCGCACGCCCTTCTACAACACCGTGATCGTGGCCGCGGTGAATGCGGCCGCCTCGGCAGCCTGCTACTTCCTCCTTCCGGCCCAGTGGGCCGTGGTGGGCATGGCCGGCTCCTACGGCCTCGCGTACGCGGTCGGCGTCGGGGTCGCCTGGCGGCGGCTGCGGAACAGGCTGGGCGGCGACCTCGACGGCACCCACGTGGTGCGCACTTATGCCCGGCTGTGCCTGGCATCCGTGCCGGCGGCAGCGGCGGGCGGCGCCGTGGGCTACTTCGTGCTGAAGGCCCTCGGCGAGGGCGCGCTCGGATCGCTCGTCGCACTCGTCGCGGGTGGTGCGATCCTGCTCGGAGTCTTCTTCGTCGCGGCGAGAAGGATGAGGATCCAGGAGCTCAACACCCTGGTCGGCATGGTGCGCGGCCGACTCGGTCGGTAGGGACCGGCCGCCCCTGCACAACCATCGTCCGCCACCGTGTGTCGTGCATAGCAGCGGACTGTGGGCACAATTGGCATGGCTGTTGGATTTGGCGCAACGGATGGGGAGGCAGGGAACGACGGTGGCGGAACGTAGCACGGCTGCCGTCGACGTGGCCGACAACAGCGGTGACGACCCGCTGGCCGCCCAGGCGGACAAGGCCGCGACCGACGGGGAGGCGCACGCCGACGAGGCGGCGGAGCAGGGCGCTCAGGACACGGGCGGCGAACGGAAGACCCGGGAGCAGTCGGCCATCAGCGCGCCCGAACTGCACAGTGGTCACAAACTCGCCAGACGATACCGGCTCGAAGAGTGCGTCACCCGTCTGGACGGATTCAGCAGTTGGCGTGCTGTCGACGAGAAACTGCGCCGCGCCGTCGGCGTGCACATCCTGCCTGCCGACCACTCCCGGGCTCGATCCGTGCTGGCCGCGGCCCGGTCGGCGGCTCTGCTGGGCGACCCCCGTTTCGTGCAGGTGCTGGACGCCGTCGAGGAGAACGACCTCGTCTACGTCGTGCATGAGTGGCTGCCCGACGCCACCGAGCTCACCACGCTGCTCGCCGCGGGGCCGATGGAGGCGCATGACGCCTACCAGTTGGTGAGCCAGCTCTCCCAGGCCATGGCAGCGGCCCATCGGGAGGGTCTCGCCCATCTGAGGCTCACTCCCGGCGCTGTACTGCGCAGTTCCACAGGTCAGTACAGGATCCGCGGCCTCGCCGTGAACGCCGCTCTGCGAGGCATCAGCACCGACCGGCCGCAGCGGACGGACACCGAGGCCATCGGGGCTCTGCTGTACGCCGCGCTGACTCAGCGCTGGCCCTACGAGAGCGACGCGTACGGCCTCTCCGGGCTTCCCAAGGGCGTCGGGCTGATCGCCCCCGACCAGGTGCGTGCCGGCGTCCATCGTGGGCTGTCCGAGCTGGCCATGCGTGCCCTGGTCAATGACGGGGCCACCGCATCCCGCCAGGAGCCGCCCTGCACGACTCCGGACGAGCTGGCCAAGGCAGTGGCGGCGATGCCTCGCATCCGCCCGCCGGAGCCGGCCTTCACCGCCCCGCCGGACTACCAGCGCACCACGTACCAACAGGGCACGTACGGCCGTACGTCGGCCCACCCCGGCGGCGGCATCACGCAGCCGGTGGTGGTCCCGCCGGCGCCCCTGGAGAGCCGCACCGGGAAGCTTCTGAAGTGGACGGTGTCCGCCCTGCTCATCGCCGCACTGGGACTGGGCAGCTGGCAGATCGCCGACAAGCTGCTGGACCGTGACCAGACGCCCGACGAACCCGGGAACAGCCAGACCACGGACGAGAAGCAGGACGACAAGCCCAAGGAGCCGGTGACGCTGATCATCCAGGGTGCCCAGGAGTACGCGCCGGACCGCACTCCTCAGAACGCGGAAGACGCCCGGAACACCCACGACGACGACCCCGGCTCCTACTGGCGCACCAATAGCTTCCGAGACGGGCCGGACCTGCATCCGCAGGTCAAGAAGGGCGTGGGCATCGTCTACGACCTGGGCGCGGAGCGCGACGTCACATCGGCCTCGATAACGCTCCGCCATGGCGGCCCCTACACCAAGATCGCGCTGTATGCGACGGACTCCTTGTCCCCGTCCGGCTCGGTCGACTCCATGAAGAAGATCGCGAATGGTCAGACCAGCAGTACATCGATGAAGCTCACAGCCACGGAACCGGTCAAGAGCCGCTATGTGCTCCTGTGGATGACCGCGATGCCCTTCTCGCCGCAGGACCGCTTCAGCAATGCCGGCTACAAGCAGGCGATCACCGACGTGAAGTTCACGGGCTGACACCAACGCGACGAGGGGAGGGGGCTCACCGTTGGACAACGCCACACTCGGCAGCGCAAACGACCAGGAACTCCTGGATCGCCATGTCGCCGGGGATCAGGACGCCTTCGGTGAGCTCGTACGGCGCCACCGCGATCGGCTCTGGGCAGTGGCCCTGCGCACGCTGGGGGACCGGGAGGAAGCCGCGGATGCCGTGCAGGACGCCCTCGTCTCCGCCTTCCGGGCCGCCCACACGTTCCGGGGACAGTCCGCCGTGACGACCTGGCTCCACCGCATCACCGTCAATGCCTGTCTCGACCGGGCCCGCAAGGCGGCGTCCCGCAAGACCTCACCGGTGGACGACACCGAGCGGCTGGAGCAGCTCCTCGAGCCCCATGAGTCCGCCGAGGCGCCCGCAGAGCGCCAGGACCTCCATCGCGAGCTCCTGGCCGCGCTCGCCACGCTTCCCGTCGACCAGCGTGCTGCGCTGGTGCTGGTCGATATGCAGGGATACCCGGTTGCGGAGGCGGCCCGTGTGCTGGACGTCCCGACGGGCACCGTGAAGAGCAGATGCGCCCGCGGCCGTGCCCGCCTGGTACCCCTGCTCACGCATCTACGCGCCGATACGAGGGATAACGGCATCCACGATGGGGGAAGGAACCGGACGCCTGGGGCATCCGTCCCACCGGCGACCGGAGAAAGGGACGCAGGGCCGAATGGTCCTGCTGCTGTGAAGGGCGGAGGTGGACGCACGTGACCTCCACGACCGGCACGGCTCAGCACCCGGATGTGTCCGAGATCGCCGATCTCACCGAAGGGCTTCTTCCACCGACCCGCCAAGCGGCCGTGAGGAAGCATCTCGAAGGCTGTGATCTGTGTGCCGACGTGCGCGCCTCGCTGGAGGAGATCCGCGGTCTGCTCGGCAGCCTGCCCGGCCCGCAGCGCATGCCGGCCGATATCGTCGGCTGTATCGACGCGGCACTGGCGGCCGAGGCTCTGCTGAACGCCACCGCCCCGGCCGAAGAGCCAACCGACGTTTCACGTGAAACAGCACCCACGCCGCAGCGCCCTGTTACCTCGGCGTCCGATCGCCCCGTGGGACACGCCCGTGCGGCCACGGGACCGGGTCGCGCCCCTGCGGCCCGTCGGCGGCGGCGTGTCACCGTGGTCACTGCCGCGTTCAGCGCTGCCGCAGTCGGTCTGAGTGTTGTGCTTCTGCAGACTCTCGGAGGCCCTAGCAACGACACCTCCGAGAAGAAGGCGGACGCCGCCGCGAGCACCGCGTCAGGCGGTCATGACCTCACGGCGGCGACTCTGCAGACACGGGTGCACTCGCTCCTCTCCTCCGAGGGGGCTCCCAAGGACTCCGGGAGCTGGTCTGCGACCGGCCCCCGGGTGGAGAAGGACACCTCCGTCGGTGCGGAAGCCACCCCCTTGCGCTCGCCGGCCGTTCCGGTGCCTCCGTGTGTCCAGAAGGGCACAGGACGCACCGACGCGGCGATCGCGGTCGATCAGGGTACTTTCGAGGGCACACCGGCCTTCCTCGTGGTACTGCCGCACGCCGAGGACTCCTCACGGGTACAGGCCTATGTAGTGGCAGCTGCGTGTGTGGAAACCGCCCCCGCAGGCAAGGGCGAACTGCTGCTGACTCATGCCTACACCCGCCCCTGAATCAGCCTCCGTGCCGCTCTGCCATGGCGGGAATGCATGCCCCGTAGGATCCGTTGGGTGGGGTGAGAGTCGTTGACCGGCCCCAGTAGGCAGCAGTCTGCAGAGACGAGGAACAAACCCGTGAGCGACGTCCGTAACGTGATCATCATCGGCTCCGGGCCGGCCGGCTACACGGCCGCGCTGTACACCGCGCGTGCGTCGCTGAACCCGCTGGTGTTCGAGGGCGCCGTGACCGCCGGTGGCGCACTGATGAACACCACCGATGTGGAGAACTTCCCCGGTTTCCGCGACGGGATCATGGGCCCGGATCTCATGGACAACATGCGGGCACAGGCTGAGCGCTTCGGTGCTGAGCTGGTCCCGGACGATGTCGTCGCCGTCGACCTGGCGGGCGAGATCAAGACCGTGACGGACACCGCCGGTACGGTGCACCGCGCCAAGGCCGTCATCGTCACCACCGGTTCCCAGCACCGCAAGCTCGGCCTGCCGAACGAGGACACCCTTTCGGGGCGTGGCGTCTCTTGGTGTGCCACCTGTGACGGCTTCTTCTTCAAGGACCAGGACATCGCGGTCGTCGGTGGCGGCGACACCGCGATGGAGGAAGCCACCTTCCTCTCCCGCTTCGCCAAGTCCGTCACCATCGTCCACCGTCGTGACAGCCTCCGTGCCTCCAAGGCCATGCAGGAGCGCGCCTTCGCCGACCCGAAGATCAAGTTCGCCTGGGACAGCGAAGTGGCAGAGATCCACGGCGATCAGAAGCTCACGGGTCTGACCCTGCGCAACACCAAGACCTGCGAGACCAGTGAGCTGTCGGTCACAGGACTGTTCATCGCCGTCGGCCACGACCCGCGCACCGAGCTTTTCAAGGGGCAGTTGGAGCTGGACGAGGAGGGCTATCTGCAGGTGGATGCTCCGTCGACGCGCACGAATCTCACCGGTGTCTTCGCCGCCGGCGACGTGGTCGACCACACCTACCGGCAGGCCATCACCGCTGCCGGTACCGGCTGCTCCGCCGCCCTGGATGCCGAGCGTTTTCTCGCCGCCCTCGCGGACGAGGAGAAGTCCGCGACAGCGACCGTCTGACACCTCTCGATCCCACCCCACCCTGCAAGCTAAGGAGTCCGCCGTGGCCCTCAAGACCGTGACCGATGCGACCTTCGAAGAGGAAGTCCTCAAGAGCGACAAGCCCGTGCTCGTGGACTTCTGGGCCGAGTGGTGCGGGCCGTGCCGCCAGATCGCCCCTTCGCTGGAGGCCATCGCTGCTGAGCACGGCGAAAAGCTCGAGGTCGTCAAGCTCAATATCGACGAGAACCCGGCCACGGCCGCCAAGTACGGCGTCATGTCCATCCCGACGCTGAACGTCTACCAGAACGGTGAGGTCGCCCAGACGATCGTCGGTGCCAAGCCGAAGGCCATGCTCGTCCGCGAGCTCGACGCCTTCATCGGCGATGAGGTCACGAAGGCCTGACGCTCTTCGTTTCACGTGAAACACGAATGGGCCAATCCCCTGCGGGTTGGCCCATTCGGCGTCTCTGCGTCCGTCGCTCTGCGGAGCACCTACAGCGGTCGCAGAGCCGGTTCCTTCTGTACCGCGCCCAGAAGCCGGTCGAGAGCCAGCTCCACATCCTCCTTCCAGGAGAGCGTCGTACGCAGCTCAAGCCTCAGCCGGGGGTGAATGGGATGCGGTCGGACCGTCTTGAAGCCCACCGCCAAGAGATGATCGGCCGGCAGCACACAGGCCGGCTCGCTCCAGCGGGCGTCCCCGAATGCCTCGATCGCCCTGAAGCCCCGACGAAGCAAATCCTTGGCGACTGTCTGCACCATCACTCGCCCCAGCCCCTGCCCCTGGTAGCCGGGAGTGATCCATGCAGTCATCAGCTGCACGGCATCGGGGGAGACCGGACTGGTGGGGAAGGCGGTCGAACGCGGAACATAGGCGGGCGGGGCGTAGAGCACAAAGCCGACGGGCACGTCGTCGACGTAGACGACACGGCCGCACGATCCCCACTCGAGCAGGACGGCCGAGATCCAGGCCTCCTTCTCGAGCTCGGGTCTGCCCGCCTTTACTGCTGCTTCTCCGCTGACTGGATCAAGCTCCCAGAAGACACAGGCTCGGCAGCGCTTGGGGAGGTCTGAAAGGTTGTCCAGCGTGAGCGGGACGAGCCGACGGCCCATGAAGGCTGTTCCTCACTTCCTTCGACTGCCGCGCCAAGAGCAGCGGACAGCGCACTCCGCTCCCGGAGCAGGCTGCCGATGAATCCGCCGACCGCGCCAATGCCCAGTCCGGCTGTCAGTAGGTGGCCGCGGCTCACCGATCGCATGGCTCGCCTTCCTCTGAGATGGGTCAAGGTGGATGCGCCATACCAGAACGCATCGTATCCACCCAGCGGGGACACGCCTACTGTGAGACGGCAAAGGGCGGGTCGTGTCCGCTGAGTACCGGACACGACCCGCCCCGATCGACTGAGGCAAGGGCTCAGGCCTCCTCGCCCTCGGCCTCCTCGGAGAGTCCCTTCTCCATGACCCGCCCCTCACCGGGGGCGAGCGTGCCGAGGATGCGATCGAGATCCTCTATCGAGGCGAACTCTACGACGATCTTGCCCTTCTTCTGGCCGAGGTCGACCTTCACTCGGGTCTCGAAGCGGTCAGAGAGACGGGATGCGAGATCGGTGAGTGCGGGGGACAGGCGTGCGCCTGCGCGAGGGCTCTTGGACTTCGGTGCGCTCTTGGGGCGGGACCCCATCAGAGTCACGATCTCTTCCACGGCTCGCACCGAGAGGCCTTCGGCCACGATGCGGTGGGCCAGCTTGTCCTGCTCCTCCGAGTCCTCCACCGAGAGCAGTGCCCTGGCATGACCTGCGGACAGCACGCCGGCCGCCACCCGGCGCTGCACGGGAGGGGAGAGGCGGAGCAGACGCAGAGTGTTGGAAACCTGAGGACGCGAGCGTCCGATCCGGTCGGCCAGCTGGTCGTGGGTGCAGTTGAAGTCCTTCAGCAACTGGTCGTAGGCGGCTGCCTCTTCCAGCGGGTTCAGCTGGGCCCGGTGGAGATTCTCCAGGAGTGCGTCCAGAAGAAGCTTCTCGTCGTCGGTTGCCCGCACGATGGCAGGGATGCGCTCGAGACCCGCCTCTCGGCAGGCTCGCCAGCGGCGCTCTCCCATGATGAGCTCGTACCGCTCTGGTCCCAGTTGCCGTACGACAACCGGCTGAAGAAGCCCCACTTCCTTGATGGAGGTCACCAGCTCAGCGAGCGCGTCCTCGTCGAACACCTCGCGCGGCTGCCGAGGATTCGGAGTGATGGCGTCCAGCGGCACCTCGGCGAAGTGCGCACCGGCCGGGCCCGGCTCGGAGAGGGCCTCCGGCTCCGGCTCGGCCACACGCTGCTCCGGCGTGAGAAGGCCGGCGGGAAGCGTGGTGACCTTGGCCGCGGCCACACCGCGGTCCGTCGTCAGGACCGGCGAGCCTGCTGCCGCATCCGAAGGGCCCGGCTTCTCCTGTGGAGCTGCCGGGATCAGTGCACCGAGCCCACGCCCCAGACCTCTACGTCGCTCGCTCACTGGATCCCCTCCGACAAACTCTGCTGGCTGTTCTGGCTGAGCACATGAGCGGGATGGGCCTCGTAGTGGATCCCCACACCGCGCAGCGCGATCTCACGGGCAGCCTCAAGATACGACAGCGAGCCGCTGGAGCCCGGGTCGTAGGTGAGAACGGTCTGCCCATAGCTGGGCGCCTCGGAGATGCGAACGGATCTCGGAATGCTCGTTCGCAGCACCTCATCACCGAAGTGGCTGCGCACCTCCTCCGCGACCTGGGAGGCGAGCCTGGTGCGACCGTCATACATGGTGAGCAGGATCGTGGAGACATGGAGCGCGGGGTTGAGGTGTCCACGCACCAGATCGACGTTCCTCAGGAGCTGCCCCAGCCCCTCCAGCGCGTAGTACTCGCACTGGATCGGGATCAGCACCTCGGCACCCGCCACGAGCGCATTGACGGTCAGCAGACCGAGCGATGGCGGACAGTCGATCAGGATGTAGTCCAGTGGCTGTTCATACGCCTGGATCGCTCGCTGCAGTCTGCTCTCCCGTGCCACCAGGGACACCAACTCGATCTCCGCACCTGCGAGATCGATGGTGGCCGGAGCACAGAAGAGTCCTTCGACGTCCGGGACGGGCTGGACCACGTCAGCGAGCGGCTTGCTCTCGACAAGGACGTCATAGATCGAGGGCACTTCGGCGTGGTGGTCGATACCCAGGGCTGTGGATGCATTGCCCTGCGGGTCGAGGTCGATCACAAGGACTCGCGCACCATGCAGCGCCAGCGAGGCAGCAAGGTTGACCGTCGTCGTCGTCTTACCCACCCCACCCTTCTGGTTGGCGACGACCATGACGCGCGTCTGCTCAGGTCGGGGAAGACCCTCGCCGGCACGGCCCAGAGCCTCCACCGCCAGTTGGGCAGCACGACCAATGGGGGTGTCGTCCATCGGCGGTGGTGTTTCACGTGAAACATCCTCCCCCGCCGACTCGGTACGGGGACCAGGGACCGGATCGGTCATCGGTCCCGCGATGTTGGCGTCGGACCGCAAGGATTCACTCTCCTCGACTTCAGGCTCGCGATGAACAGAGCCTGCCATGGTTTCGGGGTCCCGAACCAGCGAGGCCGGTGGTTCTGTGGAGAATTCCACCTCTGTGGACAAGTCAGTAACCCTCGCGAGCGGCTTGCGGTCACGCGGCGCGGCGGCCGCACGGCCACGGCTGATGATTCCCTGCAGCAGTGAGCGACGTTTCACGTGAAACACGATGCACACGCCGCAGGGTCACATCGTTACGACACTCCGAAATGCGTACGTACCGGGGACACCGGGCCTCAATCGGACAGCAGTGACGGAACAGATCAGCGGCGGCGACGGACGCGGCCGGTGCGGGCGGCCTTGGCCCTCTTGGCGGCGAACCGCACCCCGCCCGGGCTCTCCCCGACCTCGACACGGACCACCGTGGACAAGGGATCGACGATTCCCTGTCCGACCTGAACCACGGACGTCTCCACCACGCCGAGCTTGCTCAGCGCCGCCCGTGCCCCGTCGAGCTCTTCCTGCGCGGTGTCGCCCTTGAGAGCGAGCATCTCCCCATAGGGCCGCAGCAGCGGTACGCCCCAACCGGCCAACCGGTCCAGGGGTGCCACAGCGCGCGCGGTGACCACATGCACGGGGGGCAGCTTGCCGAGCATTTCCTCGGCCCGGCCACGCACTACCGTGACATGGTCCAGCCCCAGCAGCTCCACGACTTCCTGAAGGAAGTTCGTACGACGCAGCAGCGGCTCCAGCAGCGTGATCTTGAGGTCGGGCCGGACCAGAGCCAGCGGAATGCCCGGCAGTCCCGCACCGGAACCCACGTCGCACACCGTCACCCCCTCCGGGACGACCTCGGACAGCACCGCGCAGTTCAGCAGGTGCCGCTCCCACAGCCGCGGCACCTCACGAGGACCGATCAGGCCGCGCTTGACTCCCGCATCCGCGAGCAGCTCCGCGTACCTGACCGCCTCAGGGAAGAACTCACCGAATACCGTCCGCGCCTCTTCTGGCGCCTGGGGAAGCTCTGCTGCCTCCGTCACCGGAACCGTCCTTCCGTACCGCACCGCGCTGTAGTGGCTGAATTATCAGGCTGACAAAGTTCGGCCCCGCCTGCGAACAGACGGGGCCGACAGAATGCTGTAGGTCAGGCAGGGAGGACGACGACGAAGCGCTGCGGCTCCTCGCCCTCGGACTCGCTGCGCAGACCGGCGGCCGCGACCGCGTCGTGAACGACCTTCCGCTCGAACGGAGTCATCGGCTTCATCTTCACGGGCTCACCCGTGCTCTTGACCTCGGCCGCGGCCTTGGCGCCGAGCTCCGCGAGTTCGGAACGCTTCTTGGCACGGAAGCCCGCGATGTCCAGCATCAGGCGGCTGCGGTCCCCGGTCTCCCGGTGCACAGCAAGGCGGGTCAGCTCCTGGAGCGCCTCCAGCACCTCGCCGTCGCGGCCCACGAGCTTCTGCAGGTCACGGCTGCCCGAGTCGCTGATGATCGATACCGAGGCCCGGTCCGCCTCGACATCCATGTCGATGTCGCCGTCGAGATCGGCGATATCGAGCAGGCCCTCGAGGTAGTCAGCGGCGATCTCCCCCTCCTGCTCCAGGCGGGTCAGAGTGTCGCCACCCTCGGCGGCGGCGGAGGTGGTGCCTTCCGTCACGGATGGACTCCTTCTTACTTCTTGGACGACGGGTGCTTGGGCCGCTGCGAGCCCTTGCGCTGTCCGGACTTGGCTTGGCGAGGGGTACCGGGAGAGCTCTTGCCCGCCGGCTTCGGCGGTGTGTCCTGCTGCTTCTCCAGCGAAGGCTTGGTCTCGCCCGTCTGATGGGTACCGCCCGACTGACGCTGGGCCTTGCTCTGACGCTTGGGCTGCTGACGCCGGGCGGCGGCGCCAGTCTCGGCATCCGCCGTGACCATGTCGCTCTTGATCACGGTGCCGTCCGCCTGAGCCGCGAAGCCCGCCTTCGTCAGGCCGGCGATGAACTTGCGCTCGTTGTCATTGCGGTCCGCGCCCTTGGCCACGATGCCCTGGACGACCGAACGCCTGCGACGACCACGAACCTCTCCGTGAGAGCTGACGCTCTTCAGCAGACGCTGCAGATAGTTGTCCTGTGCCTTGGAACCGGGCGTCGGGTTCTGGTTGATCACGTACATCTGCTGGCCCATGGTCCACACATTGGTGGTCAGCCAGTAGACGAGGACACCGACCGGGAAGTTGATACCCGTGACGGCGAAGATCACCGGGAAGATGTACATCAGCATCTTCTGCTGCTGCATGTACGGCGTCTTGACCGTGAGGTCCACGTTCTTCTGCATCAGCTGGCGCTGCGTGTAGAACTGGGACGCGGACATCAGGACGATCATGATCGCGGTGACGACCCGGACGTCCGTCACAGAGGCGTTGAGCGCTGCGACCTTTTCCGCGGAGTCCGTGAACTTCGCGGCGATCGGTGCACCGAAGATGTGGGCCTCGCGCGCGCTGTTCACCAGCTGCTGGTTGAGGACGCCGATGGTGTCACCCGAGGCGATCTTGCTCAGCACGTGGTACAGCGCGAAGAAGAACGGCGACTGCGCGAGGATGGGCAGGCACGAGGACAGCGGGTTGGTACCCGTGTCCTTGTACAGCTTCATCATCTCTTCGGACTGACGCTGTCGGTCGTTCTTGTAGCGCTCCTGGATCGCCTTCATCTTGGGCTGGAGCGCCTGCATGTTCCGCATCGACTTGATCTGCTTCACGAAGAGCGGGATCAGGCAGATACGGATGACCACCACCAGGGACACGATGGACAGTCCCCATGCCCAGCCCGTGTCCGGGCCGAAGATCGCCCCGTACAACTTGTGGAACTGGACGATGATCCAGGAGACGGGTGTGGTGATAAAGCTGAAGAGACTGGCAATCGTGTCCACTAATCAGGCTCCTTGAGCATTGGGCGAGGTCTCTGCGGCCGGGCTGGTCTCAGGGGGTTGCCCGCCCTTGCCGCCGCGCAGGTGGTCGCGCAGCAGCTCGTGCCAACGAGGTCGTTTACGGGGAGGGACATGGTCCACACCGCCAGGCGACCACGGGTTGCACCGCAGGATGCGCCAGGCAGTCAGTGCCGTGCCTTTCACCGCGCCATGCCGGTCGATGGCGGTGTACCCGTAGTGGGAGCACGACGGGTAGTACCGGCAGACGGGGCCCAGCAGCGGGCTGATCGTCCACTGGTACAGCTTGATCAGAGCCAGCAGCGGGTACTTCATCGCGCGCCCCCTCCCTGCAGCCGCTGGAGAGCGGCGTCCAGGTCTCGGGCCAGCTGTGCATGCTCGGCGTCGCCCGCTCCGGGCAGCGCCCGTACGACCACCAGGCTACCGGGGGGCAGCTCGGACAGTCGTTCGCGCATCAGGTGGCGTAGCCGGCGCTTCACCCGGTTCCGCACCACCGCACCACCTACCGCCTTGCTCACGACGAAACCCGCACGCGTCGGGGGAGCGCTCTCCCCAGGCGCGTGCGGGTCCGTTGAACCGCTGCGAAGATGGACGACGAGAAGCGGGCGTCCGGCCCGGCGTCCCCGGCGTACCGCGGTCGCGAAGTCCTCGCGCCGCCTCAGCCGATTTTCGGTAGGCAGCACGTCATGACCTGTGCTGCAGATCAGGCGGACAGGCGGGCGCGACCCTTGCTGCGGCGGGACGCGAGAATCGCGCGGCCGGCACGGGTGCGCATCCGCAGCCGGAAGCCGTGGGTCTTCGCGCGACGACGGTTGTTCGGCTGGAAGGTGCGCTTGCTCACTCGGGGGCTCCAGTAATGATTCGTGTGGTGGCGGGGCATCGCCTGGCTGTCACCGTGCGCCCACGAGTAGCTCGCAATACGCCCGAGTGCACCGCTTCACAATCACCGATCGTGATCTACTGATCGTGATCTTTGCCCATCGGAGGCAGGCGGCAGCAGCCATCGACAACTCGACCTGGTTACGGTACGCGCGGCTACGCCATCCGGTCAAACCAGGGTCACTGCGGCACCGACTGTACACAGGCTGTGGACAACAACTTGAACCGCACGGGTCGCCCTGACTACCGTGACTGGACTCGAATTCCTTTCCTACCCGCCTGCCGGGCCTGACCGACCCGTCCCGAGAACCACATATTCGTGGGACCTGTGAGAGAGCGTGCCTTGTGGCTGACGTACCTGCCGATCTTGCCGCAGTGTGGCCACGAGTGCTGGAACAGCTTCTCGGAGAAGGCCAGCAGGGCATCGAGCCCAAGGACAAGCAGTGGATCGAACGCTGCCAGCCGCTGGCGCTGGTGGCCGACACCGCTCTCCTCGCCGTCCCCAACGAATGGGGCAAGCGCGTGCTCGAAGGCAGACTGGCGCCCCTGATCAGCGACACCCTCAGCCGCGAATGCGGACGCCCGATCCGGATCGCGATCACCGTCGACGACTCCGCGGCCGAGCCCGTCGCCGCGCCGGCGCCGCCCGTGCAGCAGCCTCCCCGCTACCAGGGTCCGCAGCACGACGAGCCGCGCCACGGTGACGCCTACGAAGGCTACGGCCACCGGTCCGGGGACGACGACGGCCTGCCGAGCGCCCGCCCCGCCTATCCCGAGTACCAGCAGCAGCGCCCTGAGCCCGGCGCCTGGCCGCGCACCCAGGAGGACCTGTCCTGGCAGCAGCCCCGGCTCGGCGGCTTCCAGGAGCGCGACCCCTACGCAACGGCCCGCCCCCCGCAGCCGCAGCACGACTACCGCTCGCCCATGCCCGACCGCGGGCAGTACGACCACCAGCGCCGCGACCGGCACGAGCTCCCGGACCCGGGGGCCCCCCGGCACGGCGGCCCGGGGGTCGGAGCGCCGGGTGCGCCCGGTGGCAGTGGGGCGCCCGGTCCTCTCGGCGCGCAGCCCGCGCCGGCCCCCGGGCCGGGTGAGCCGCACGCCCGGCTGAACCCCAAGTACCTCTTCGACACCTTCGTCATCGGCGCGTCCAACCGGTTCGCCCACGCGGCCGCCGTCGCCGTGGCCGAGGCACCGGCGAAGGCGTACAACCCCCTCTTCGTCTACGGGGAGTCGGGGCTCGGCAAGACCCATCTCCTGCACGCCATCGGGCACTACGCGCGCAGCCTCTACCCCGGCACCCGGGTGCGGTACGTGAGCTCGGAGGAGTTCACCAACGAGTTCATCAACTCGATCCGCGACGGCAAGGGCGACACCTTCCGCAAGCGCTACCGCGACGTGGACATCCTGCTGGTCGACGACATCCAGTTCCTCGCGAGCAAGGAGTCGACGCAGGAGGAGTTCTTCCACACCTTCAACACGCTCCACAACGCCAACAAGCAGATCGTGCTGTCCTCCGACCGGCCGCCCAAGCAGCTGATGACCTTGGAGGACCGGCTGCGGAACCGCTTCGAGTGGGGTCTCACCACCGACGTCCAGCCGCCGGAGCTGGAGACCCGCATCGCGATCCTGCGCAAGAAGGCGGTACAGGAACAGCTCAACGCGCCGCCGGAGGTGCTGGAGTTCATCGCCTCCCGGATCTCGCGGAACATCCGCGAGCTGGAGGGCGCGCTGATCCGGGTCACGGCGTTCGCGAGCCTGAACCGGCAGCCGGTGGACCTCGGCCTCACCGAGATCGTCCTGAAGGACCTCATCCCGGGCGGGGAGGACTCCGCCCCGGAGATCACCGCGAGCGCGATCATGGCGGCGACCGCCGACTACTTCGGGCTGACGGTGGAGGACCTCTGCGGTTCCTCGCGCAGCCGGGTCCTCGTGACCGCGCGTCAGATCGCCATGTACCTGTGCCGGGAGCTCACGGACCTGTCGCTGCCGAAGATCGGTGCGCAGTTCGGTGGGCGTGACCACACGACGGTGATGCACGCGGACCGGAAGATCCGCGCGCTGATGGCCGAGCGACGCTCCATCTACAACCAGGTCACCGAGCTCACCAACCGCATCAAGAACGGCTGACAGACCGGGCGGGGCCACGGCCACCCGAGCCCCTCCGCCGGCCGGCCGCGCACGGCGACCGCGTCCCTGCCCAGCGCCGGCACACCGATCGGCGGGGACACGGCTGGCTCCGCACCCACACCCGCGCCGGGCGCCCGCACTGAGGCGGCGGGCGGCAGCCCGGGCCGTTGCCCGCGTGGTTCCGATCCCCCATTGGCCGGTGGGCGCCGGGCGGCTCCGATTCCCGCGCGGCCGGTAGTACCGGGCGGACGGCCCCGCGTCCGGCGCCTCGACGTCTGCGGATCGCCCCGCCGGCATCCGGCCTCTCCGCCCCGTCCTCCTCCAGCCTTCTCCTGGCCGCCGACGCCCGGACGCCCTCACGCTGTTCGAATAGATGGCACGTCACGACCGTTCTCCACAGATGTGGGAGGAATCTTCCGTCCACAGCCTGGGGACCCGTGAGTTGTCCAGATTGCGTCCACAGGAGCGGCGGTCTCGACTTGATCATGGCTGGTCAGCAGGTTGTGGATTTGTGTCCAACCGGGCTCCACAGGCTGTGGACGCACAGGCCGTCCACAGGGTGGGATCCGCGTTGTCCCCACCCGGCCCACAGGCACGGCGGCGTTGCCCACAGCTTCTCCACACGCCTGTCCACTGTTCGGCAACGAAACGCCCGAACTCACTGGAGCGAGTGAAAGGCGTCACACCAGGGCGCTGGGTTGGGCTGTGGGGAACGTGGGTAAAGCTGGGGACGGCGCTGGGGAGAAGTCCCTGTGGCCTGTGCATCGGGTGTGCAGAACTTTCCGATGTCCACAGCGCGCCCAGGTTGTCCACTGCTCCCGCCCACAGGGCCGGTGGACAAAAATTAGGGTCTGACCTGCGTGGATGGCGTTATCCACGGTTTCCACAGCCCCTACTACTACTCCCACTCAGAGATACCGGGGAATTCGCTTGGAAGGGGGGCCTGTGCACAACTCGCTGCCGGAGCCCCGGCTGCCACACGTCTCGACTTGACCCCGAGCCGCACCGAGTGTCCGTGCGGTGCGTCAGACTGGTCTCCGGCATCGGACCCCACCACCGGTCGGGGCGCCGGGTGCCGAAGAAGGCCGGCAGGGCGAGCGAGCAACAGCAGGAGGCGGTTCCGGTGAAGATCCGGGTGGAGCGCGATGTACTCGCGGAGGCGGTGGCGTGGGTGGCCCGGAGCCTCCCGGCACGTCCGCCGGCGCCCGTTCTCGCGGGCCTTCTTCTGAAGGCGGAGGACGGCGCGCTCAGCTTCTCCAGCTTCGACTACGAGGTCTCCGCGAGGGTCTCGGTCGAGGCCGAGGTCGAGGAGGACGGGACGGTCCTCGTCTCCGGCCGGCTTCTCGCCGACATCTGCCGCGCCCTCCCCAACCGCCCGGTGGAGATTTCCACAGACGGCGTACGGGCGACCGTGGTCTGCGGTTCCTCCCGCTTCACACTCCACACCCTTCCTGTGGAGGAGTACCCGGCGCTGCCGCAGATGCCCACCGCGACCGGCACCGTCCCCGGCGAGGTCTTCGCCTCGGCCGCCGCCCAGGTCGCCATCGCCGCCGGCCGCGACGACACGCTGCCCGTGCTCACCGGTGTGCGGATCGAGATCGAGGGGGACACCGTCACCCTGGCCTCCACCGACCGCTACCGCTTTGCGGTCCGCGAGTTCCTGTGGAAGCCGGAGTCCCCGGACGCCTCCGCGGTCGCCCTGGTGCCCGCCAAGACCCTGCTCGACACCGCCAAGGCCCTGACCAGCGGTGACACGGTCACGCTGGCGCTGTCCGGCTCTGGTTCCGGGGAGGGGCTGATCGGTTTCGAGGGCGCCGGGCGGCGGACGACCACGCGACTGCTCGAGGGCGACCTGCCGAAGTACCGGACGCTCTTCCCCACCGAGTTCAACTCGGTGGCCGTGATCGAGACCGCCCCGTTCGTCGAGGCCGTCAAGCGCGTCGCCCTCGTCGCCGAGCGCAACACGCCGGTCCGGCTCAGCTTCGAGCAGGGCGTGCTGATCCTGGAGGCCGGTTCCAGCGACGACGCACAGGCTGTGGAGCGGGTGGACGCCCAATTGGAGGGCGACGACATCTCGATCGCCTTCAACCCGACGTTCCTGCTGGACGGGCTCAGCGCCATCGACTCCCCGGTCGCGCAGCTCTCCTTCACCACCTCCACCAAGCCGGCGCTGCTCAGCGGCAAGCCCGCCGTGGACGCGGAGGCGGACGAGGCGTACAAGTACCTGATCATGCCGGTGCGCCTCAGCGGCTGAGCCCCGGTCCGGCCGGAGTGCCGGACCGCTTCAGCCCTTGTCCGGCCTGTACTTATGAGCGCTGGACCCCACAGGTGTGTGCCCGTCCCCCGGCGTAGGCTCGGACGCGGGTACGAAACACCACACCGTAAGGATTCTTTCTGATGGAGCTCGGTCTCGTCGGCCTCGGCAAGATGGGCGGCAACATGCGCGAGCGTATCCGCCGCGCAGGCCACACCGTCATCGGTTACGACCGCAACCCGGACCTCTCCGACGTCCCCAGCCTCGAGGCACTCGTGGACGGGCTCGAGGGTCCGCGGGTGGTGTGGGTGATGGTCCCCGCCGGCGCCGCGACCCAGGCCACCATCGACGAGCTGGCCGGGCTGCTGTCGCCCGGTGACGTGGTCGTCGACGGCGGCAACTCCCGCTGGACGGATGACGAGAGGCACGCCGTCGAGCTGGGCATCAAGGGCATCGGCTTCGTCGACTGCGGTGTGTCGGGAGGCGTCTGGGGCCTGGAGAACGGCTATGCGCTGATGTACGGCGGCTCGGAGGAGAACGTCGCCAAGGTGCAGCCGGTCTTCGACGCGCTGAAGCCGGAGGGCGAGTACGGCGCGGTGCACGCGGGCAAGGCCGGCGCCGGGCACTTCGCGAAGATGGTCCACAACGGCATCGAGTACGCCATGATGCAGGCCTACGCCGAGGGCTGGGAGCTGCTGGAGAAGGTGGACTCCGTCACCGATGTGCGCGAGGTCTTCCGCTCGTGGCAGGAGGGCACGGTGATCCGTTCCTGGCTGCTCGACCTCGCGGTCAACGCGCTGGACGACGACGAGCACCTGGAGAAGATCCGCGGTTACGCGCAGGACTCCGGCGAGGGCCGGTGGACCGTGGAAGCCGCGATCGACAACGCGGTGCCGCTTCCGGCGATCACCGCGTCCCTGTTCGCGCGGTTCGCGTCCCGTCAGGACGACTCCCCGCAGATGAAGATGATCGCCGCCCTGCGGAACCAGTTCGGCGGGCACGCGGTCGAGAGCAACTAGTCATCCACAGACTGCGGCAAACGGTCTGTCCTGGAGCAATGAGCGGTAGGCCGGGGGAGGTCGGCGTCCATATGCATGTCACGCATCTGTCGCTGGCCGACTTCCGCTCGTACGCCCGGGTCGAGGTCTCGCTCGAGCCGGGCGTCACCGCTTTCGTGGGGGCCAACGGGCAGGGCAAGACCAATCTGGTGGAAGCCGTCGGCTATCTCGCGACGCTCGGCAGCCACCGCGTCGCCTCGGACGCGCCGTTGGTGCGGATGGGGGCGGAACGGGCGGTCATCAGGGCCGCGGTCGCCCAGGGGGAGCGGTCACAGCTCATCGAGCTGGAGCTCAACCCGGGGAAGGCGAACCGGGCGCGGATCAATAGATCCTCGCAGGTCAGGCCTCGGGACGTGCTGGGGATCGTCAGGACCGTGCTGTTCGCGCCGGAGGACCTGGCCCTGGTGAAGGGCGATCCCGGCGAACGCCGGCGCTTCCTGGACGAGCTGATCACGGCACGCTCTCCTCGGATGGCCGGAGTGCGGTCGGACTACGAGCGGGTGCTCAAGCAGCGCAACACCCTGCTGAAGTCGGCGGCGATGGCGCGCCGGCACGGCGGCCGCTCCATGGACCTGTCGACCCTGGACGTCTGGGACCAGCACCTGGCCCGGGCCGGAGCGGAGCTGCTGGCGCGAAGGCTGGATCTGATCGCCACCCTGCAGCCGCTGACCGACAAGGCCTACGAGCAGCTGGCTCCCGGGGGCGGTCCGGTCACGCTGGAGTACCGCGGGTCGGCGGGCGGCGGCCCGGCCCGGTCGCGCGAGGAGCTGTGCGAGCAGCTCGTGGCCGCGCTGGGCGAAGCGCGCCGGCAGGAGATCGAGCGCGGGGTCACGCTCGTCGGACCGCACCGCGACGAGCTGCTGCTCAAGCTGGGCGAGATGCCGGCGAAGGGCTACGCGAGTCATGGCGAGTGCTGGTCCTACGCGCTCGCGCTGCGGCTGGCCTCGTACGACCTGCTGCGGGCCGAGGGGAACGAACCGGTGCTGGTGCTCGACGACGTGTTCGCCGAACTCGACGCCCGGCGGCGGGAGCGGCTGGCGGAGCTGGTGGCTCCGGGCGAGCAGGTGCTGGTGACGGCGGCGGTGGACGACGACGTTCCGGGGGTGCTGGCGGGGGCGCGGTACAGGGTCGCGGACGGAGTGGTGGAGCGCGTATGAGCGGGAACGAGATTCCGCCGTCGTCCGGGACGGGCCCGCTGTCCGGGCCGGCGTCGAACCCGGCGCCCGAGCCCTCCGGTGTCGATCTCGCACGTGTGGCGCTGCGCGCGGCGAAGGAGCAGGCCCGCGCCCGGGGTGCGGCCGCGCAGGAGAAACGCCAGGCCAGGCGGGGCGGCGGATTGCGGTCCGGGGCCCGTGCGGACGGCCGGGACCCCTTGCCGCTGGGCGCGGCGATCAACCGGTTGATCACGGAGCGGGGCTGGGAGACGCCTGCGGCGGTGGGCGGCGTGATGGGCCGCTGGCCGCAGATCGTGGGCGAGGACCTGGCGAAGCACTGCGTTCCACTGCGGTACGACGAGGATCCGGACGAGCGCGTCCTCACCGTCCAGTGCGACTCGACGGCGTGGGCGACCCAGCTGCGGCTGCTCGCGCCCCGGCTCGTGGCCCGGCTGAACGAGGATCTCGGCCAGGGCACGGTTCGTATGATTAGGGTTCTGGGTCCCGGCGGCCCCGCCCGCCGCTTCGGTCCCCTGCGCGCGCCCGGCAGTACGGGCCCCGGCGACACCTACGGCTGAGCCCGCCGGGGGTCGGGACGTCGGCTTGTCCCGTACGCAGCGGGCCACCACGGCCGACGGCCCGTCTCCCCCGCCGCCTTCGTGGAGTGGTCCGCATCACACGCGCCAGTGGCCCCTTCCCGCCGAAGGCTGCCGCGGGCGGTTTCCCGCGCGGGTCCGGCATTTCGGTCCCCAGCCTGTGGACAGCCGCCCGGCGCACACGCTTCCGGAGGCGCTGTGCCCCGATCTCCCCGGATCCGGACGGGACGTCAGCCGGGGAACGCCGTGCCCATCCGCGCCCCTCACTCTCCGCCGTGCGACCCCGAGCCGGCCGAGGGAGATCATCGCCG